>JAESSH010000078.1 GCA_016764205.1 Sulfurimonas sp. | reverse complement strand
TGTGATTCTCCGCCTTGTAACCTTAATTCCAAAGTCTTCTGCCATTTCTATAACCATTTTTTGCGTTATGGATGCAAGAGAATTGTCATTTGGTGGAGTGATTAACTCACCATTTTTTACCATAAAAAAACACGCTCCCGAAGCTTCAGCCACATAGCCTTGATCGTCCAAAAGCAATGCTTCATCGTACCCACAATCTATGGCTTCATACTTAGCCATTTGAGAGTTTAAATAATTCGCAGTTGCCTTTGCCTTACCCATACTTGAAGTATTT
The DNA here is from genome assembly GCA_016764205.1 of Sulfurimonas sp. Next base: position 3,577 of record JAESSH010000078.1, on the reverse strand, counting down.
GAAGGACGTGTCATAGAAGCAATTTTGAGTTTAATCCCATGCTTGAGTGCATCCTCACCAAGATAAGCGCCCCACTCCCATGCAGACATGACAGTCTCAACTGGAGCATCCTTGTGGTAAAGTCCCATAACTCCATACCCTAAGAATGCGAAAGGACGTAGATACACAGTATCAAGCGTAAATTCATTCATTTTAACAAGCTCAACTTGAACCTTATTCATTTCCTCAACCGTATAAGGAATGTCAATCAATGTCATTTTTGCCGATTCTTTTAGTCGTCTTGTATGTTCATCTAAACGAAAGATTGCATAACCTTTTTTAGTCTTATACGCCTTTGTTCCTTCTATTACACCATTTCCATAATGTATAGTATGCGAAAGTACATGTACCTTGGCATCATCCCAATTTACAAAAGCTCCATTCATCCAAATATATTTGGCTGCGTCCATTTAGTCTCCAGTAATTATTATTATAAATTATTGCTATTCTATCTAAAATGCTATTCATATAGCATTAATATTAAGTTGATTTGTATATAATGCGCGTCTAATAATAATAATAAGGCTGTTAATGTCCCTAAACTACACAGACTACAGAGATGTAGATCAGAAACAATTACAAATAGATATTGATGCTATTAAAAAAACTATTGGTGCTACAACTGAGGAAGATTTTCAACATTTACTAAAACTTGAGAGATGGGGAAAATACGCAACAATCAGTGGTTTTACATTCATTTTACTTGTAATTTATTTAGAATACTCATCATTTGCTCTTTATGGGGTCGCATTTTGGAGTATTGGAATTATAGGGGCAGGACTTATAGGTGTTGGTAATGTATCACGTTGGTCGAATGTAACCCATCCTATCTTACATGGGGCTTACGACAAGATACCCAATATCCCTCATAGATACACAAAAGATGGTTTTGCTCACGCCAATAGAAGATGGCTTGACTGGCTTGATTGGATTAAACCAGATGCCTGGGCATACGAGCATAACATTATGCACCATTATCATTTAGGGGAAGCAGATGATCCAGATAACGTGGAAAGAAATCTTCACTGGCTCCATAAAGCTAAGATACCAACTTGGTTAAAATATACGATTGTCTATCTTTTTGCTTTTACTTGGAAGTTTACGTATTATGCGCCAAATACACTACGAATCTTAGAAAATAGGGACAGAGCAAAAAAGAAAGAAGAACCAACACTGAAATACCGATTAAACCCTTTTACAAAAAATGGTTTAGAATTATGGAAACACTACTTTTTACCTTATGGTCTTTTCCAATTCGTTTTTCTTCCTTTTCTTGTTTTTCCATTTGGTGGGCTAGAGGCAGTTTTAAGTGCTTTTATTTTTCTTCTTATCGCTGAAGCCTTCGCCAATATACACTCCTTTTCAGTAATAGTTCCAAACCATTCTGCTGAAGATATTTATCAGTTTTCAACACCACATAAAACACAGGGTGAATACTATCTAAGACAAATTATGGGAAGCGTTAACTATAACACAGTAAGTGATTTAATTGATTTTGGACATGGTTTTTTGAACTATCAGATTGAGCATCATTTATTTCCAAATATGCCACTTTCCTTTTACCAAAAAATGCAACCAATAGTAAAAGGGATCTGTAAAAAACACAATTTACAATACCGCCAAGAAAGTGTTTTTAAAAGATTACTTATGTCTGTTGACTTAATGGTTGGAAAAACAAAACTACTCACTATTGACGGGATTTAGAAAGACTGAACTGTTTTCTAATATTCTTTAAGCATCTTATTAATCTGAATATAAGCTCGCAGCGGAGAGGTTTCAAAGTAAGCCAAGTTATGCTTTTTCGCAAAGTCTCGTGTCATTTTCTGTACCTTTAAAAGGTTGAAACGTGGTGCTTTTGGAAATAAATGATGCTCTATTTGCGTATTTAACCCACCATAGAACCAATGCGTTAGCATCTTACCCTTAAGTGAACGAGATGTTCTCATTTGAAGTTCAAGCCATGAAAGTTTAAGACCTTCTTCTTCTTCGATTACTTCACAGCCTAGGTGGTTTGTTATAAATCCAAATGCTAACCACGCTGAGAGAAACATATTGAGTACTACAAACACTATAAGAAAATCAGACAGAGGAAGGAAATAAAATATTGGTCCCCATACCAGAGGCCAGTGTAATAACATCATACACAACTCACCATAATTCTTTTTCTTTATCGAAAATATATAAGACTGGGCAATAAAAGCTGGATACATAAAAAACATAGAACCCCAAAAAACAAGATATTTTGTATTTCTAAGCCAGATACTATTTCCCTTTTGATTTTTCGTAAATGCCCCATCCATAGCACGGATATCTTCATCTTTTTGAGGAATATTACAAAAGGTATGGTGGTTTACATTGTGCTTCCAGTCCCACCATGAAGATGAATTACTTAAAATAAACGCAGAAAAAGGGTAAGAAAGCTTAAAGGCAAGAGATTTACTCTTTAAATACTGCGTATGTAAAATATCGTGAGAAATGAAAACTGCACGTGTAAAGATTATTGTCATAAAAAATGCTAATGCAAAGGGTGCCCACCAAAACTCCAAGGCTATATTCCAATGATACACCATAGTATATACAAGAATCATAGAAGCAATAGTTGCAAGCATTTCAATAGAACCACGAATAGGTACGCGTTCCAGTAAACCTGCTTCTCGAACCTGAGCTTTTAGTTCATCAAAAATATCGGGATAACTAGCTCTTGTCATTAAAATAACCTCTTTTAAATAATTATATCTATTATAACCATTTAGAGTTTAAATATTTATTTTTAAAATTTTAAAGTAAGGTCTAATTGTGTACGTCTATAATCTATATTTTGTTTTGAAATACCCTTCTCAAACTTGGACCACTGAAAATGTCCCCCTATATATACATTTTTAGCTACTTTCATTTTTGGCTGAATAATATGACCCTTACCTCCTGTCCCACTTCCACTAAAGTCAGAATCACTATGTGCTCCAAATACCGCGTCTGCTTCTGTATCCTTGTATGCGTAAGCTATTTTCCAGTCGTAAACATTTTTAGTACTTCCTAGTTGCATACTTAATTCATATGCAAGGTTATTCTTACTTACAGCCGTATTATATGCACAAATAACTGCCACACTTAAGTCTTTGCCAAACACATCTTTAAACTTTAGCTCAGCAAATGATTCTGCAATCCTATAGTTATACGCATAGTGCCCATTTACATCCTCACTATTACCTTTTAAACCACTTTTGTAAGGGGCTGTATTAGCTTTAACTCCATCATAATAGTAAAATCCTGCCCCAACATTTAATGTATAGTTATCAAACTTTACAGGTTGCATATACTGAGCAGTATACATATAAATCTCACCTATACTCTCTTCATGGTTTTTTAGCCTATGAATTTTGTTGATACCCAGTGCAATTCTTTTAGAGTTTTTATATCCATAGTTTAATCCCTCTAGGCGAATATCATTATCCCAAATAAGCTGTGTTTTATTTGGTCTGTAATAAAAATGTTTGCTTTTACCTGCTTGTATCCAAGAATCTCCAAACTTATAACCGAT
>JAESSH010000079.1 GCA_016764205.1 Sulfurimonas sp. | reverse complement strand
TAGACGCGCTTGTCTGACATTTTCATTCCAACTGATCGATAGTCTCTCTGTGACGGCCGTTCGTTTTGCCGCCACTGTTCTGTCCGCAAGCCTCATGGTCCCATGTGTTTTGCGGGTCTGGCAAATTGCCGCAAAACAGTCATCAGCGCAACAGCATTACGCGAATTGCCGCCTTTGGGACAATTTCCACTCTATTTCAACAAATTACTCACCTTTAGGATAGCGAACCTGTCCCCTTGAATGATTGTAACCCCCACCAGTCGGTGCTTATCTTTAGTTGCATATCATAGGCGGCGTGATCGACGGCCTGCCCACCATCAACATCAATAGCGATCACGCGATGTCCGAGGACAACAAAAATGGTAAAAAACGCCTCCACCAGCGTTGACATCATGATGCTAGCCGGCCTGACTTGGGAACGTACCGGTCGGAACTGTTGGACCGCGTCGGATCGCTTTGCCCGCTACACCATTTTCCGCGATATTGATGAACGCTGGTATGGCGATTGGGAACGTGACGGGGAATTGACCCGCGCGGACTGGTCTTGCCCGATCCTTGAAACCTTCGCCGAATACATGGTCGACAATGCCCGTCGGCAGTATAATTGATCATCTGATCGACGATCTGAACGCGAAAATCAGCAAAAACTGATGAAATGACTTTCCAGGACGGCCCAACCAGCCTTTTCCTTGCGTTTGACGCCATGTCGATTATGTGTTGGGGTAGCGATAACGTTACATAACCCAAGGCAATCCTAATCCAATGACCAAAGCCATTCCCATGCAGATCGACATTGTTTCGGACGTGGTCTGCCCGTGGTGCATCATCGGTTATAAAAACCTCGAAGATGCAATCAGCCGTCTTGACGGTGAAATTGACGTCACACTGCGCTGGCATCCGTTTGAGCTAAACCGTGATATGCCGCCAGAAGGTCAGGACCTTTCCGAACATATCAGCGAAAAGTACGGCCTTACGGCAGATCAAAGCGCTGACAACCGCGCCCGCATCACCATGATGGGTGAGAATGTCGGCTTTCCGATTCATTTCGGATCTGATTCCCGCATCTATAACACCTTTGACGCCCACCGTTTGCTGTACTGGGCGGGCAAGGAAGGCGAATACGGACAACAGACCGCGCTTAAACTCAATCTTTTTGCCGCCTATTTCCAGGGCGGAGACAACACTGCCGACCATGGTGTTTTGAAACGCGCAGTCGAGGAGGTTGGCCTTTCGCCGGAACGCGCCGCCGAAATCCTTGCCAGCGACGAATTCGCCAAGGAAGTCCGCGCCGAGGAAGACGAGTTTGGTGATGCCGGTATCAGTTCTGTTCCGACCTACGTGGTGAACGGCAAATTCGCCATTTCCGGTGGTCACCCGCCAGAGGTATTCGAACAGGCTCTGTCCGAGATTGCCCGCCAAGGTGATGAAATCCTTGCCGAAGCGCAAAACGACGCCTGATTTTGGCGCCAAGCCGACAAACGATCAAAGCCCGGTCCATTGGATCGGGCTTTTTCGTTGAACTCGACAGAAATCACATACCGATCTAGGCTGATCTTGCCACCACACAAGGAAACGCCCCATGATCAGCCTTGCCGAATTTGGGCAATATCTGCCCGGAATATTGCTGTCTTATGCAGCCTTGCTTGTCGGCCTGATTAGCCCCGGTCCTGCCCTTTTGGGCTTGATGGGGGTGTCGCTTGATCAGGGCCGTCGCGCCGGTCAACATTTTGCCCTTGGCATTGGAACCGGATCGTTTTCGATCGGTCTTCTGACCCTGATGGGGCTGTCCGCCGTTCTTGCCACTTATGCCGATGCCATGACGGCTATCCGGATTTTTGGCGGGCTTTATTTGCTGTGGATGTCTTACCGCGCGTTTCGCACGGCTTTTCGCAAAGCTCCAAGCGCACAAACATGCGCTGCTGCCCTTGACGCTGCCCAAATCTCTGGTCGTGGATATTACTTCCGCGGCTTGGGTCTGCACCTTACAAACCCGAAGGCCATCCTGACCTGGATCGCCATCATTTCCATCGGCTTTCAGGAAGGCGCCCCGCTTTGGGTCGGGGCCGCAATTGTCATTGGCTGCGGCCTGATTTCCACCAGCATTCATTTGCTTTATGCGACCGCCTTTTCCACCGCCCCGGCGATTTCGATTTATCGCCGCGCAGCCGGATGGATCAACGGGTTGCTTGCTGTGTTCTTTGCCGCCGTCGGGCTGCGGTTGTTGTTCAACCGCTAAGCTGTAAGCGAAAGGCTATGCCTTGGGGGCCTTGCCTTCAACTGCCTCGGCCTTTTCCGCTTCGGCTTCCTCAGCGGCTGCTTCCTCGGCAGCAGCTTCTTCAGCAGCGGCTTCTTCTGCGGCGGCCTCAGCCTGCTCAGCCGCCCAAACCCCGGCAGTTTCAACCGCCATGGGGGATGCCGTTGGCAGAACGCTTACATAGCTTTCGGTTTCTTCGACCGGCAGGGCTTCACGGCGCGTCATGCGATAAAGCGCATAAACCGCAATCACCGCAAAGGTCCCGGCAAGCACAAGCCAGAACGACTGCGGGCCAAGATGTTCCATCGACCAACCGGCAATCAACGGGCCAAGAATTGCACCCACCCCGAAGGTCAGAACCAGGCCGCCTGATGCGGCAGGCATTTCTTCGAGTGACAGGAAATCGTTGGTGTAGGCCAGAAACAGCGCATAAAGCGGCGTGGTCATGCCGCCTGCGACAAAGGCTGCACACATCATAAAGACCAGTTGGTTACCCGATAGCCAGCCAAGCATACAGGCTGACATGGCAACTGCCGCCGCACCAAAAATCAGCTTGCGGCGATCCATGCGGTCCGACAACCAGCCAATCGGGTACTGGAACACCAACGCACCGGCAAACAGCATCGCCACAAAGGTTGTAAAACCCTGACTTGAAGGAAATGTCGCCAGGAAAATGCGAATTGCATTGACGTAAAAGACATTGACTAGCATCAAGTTAGTCTTCTCGAGTAATCGCAGGTAATCTCTAATGATTCCGTAGATGTGAGTTGGTTTTTATGGTGCATAGTGCAACGTTAACAAGGGAATACGGAACGTCTATGAAGCTTGCGACCTACTTACGAAGTAGTTGAATGACTAGTATTAAGAGCTATGATCGTACTAGTCCT
>JAESSH010000077.1 GCA_016764205.1 Sulfurimonas sp. | reverse complement strand
TCCTCAACATACAGTATAGAATATTCACTCAACATTTCATGCAATTTTTTCATCACAAACCTCCACTTTCATTGTTATCGTAAACTTAGCACCCTCATCGGTATTTATCACACTAAGTTTACCACTCATATTGTTTTCAATAATAGTTTTTGACATATATAAACCTATTCCTGTTCCTTTCCCCTCTTCTTTTGTCGTAAAATAAGGATCAAAAACTTTATCTAGTATTTCGATTGGGATGCCTCCAGCGTTATCTTCTATAGTAATACTTATTTCTTTATTATTTTTTATAGCACTAATTAAAATTTTTTTATTTTTTATCTCTTTTTCCACTAAGGCGTCTTTAGCATTATTGAGTATATTTAAAAGTACCTGAGAAAACTCACTAGCAAAACCTTTTATACAGAGTTTTTCATCTACCTTATGTGTAATCTTAATCATATTACTCGAAAAACTAAATTGAATCATTTCTAAAGAATCTTCAATACTCGATAGTATAGAAAATACTTTAGCCTCTTTGTTTTGCTTAAAAAAGTTTCTAAAATCATCAATGGTTTGAGACATTGTACTGGTTAAACGATTTCCTTTTTCAAGCGTTCTGCTTATATATGCATCATCAAGTATATTCATCTCATAAGCATTTTCAATATTTTGTAGTAGAAGTCCAAGAGCATTAAGAGGCTGTCTCCACTGATGGGCAATATTACCTATCATTTCACCCATAGCAGCGAAGCGTGATTGTTGAATGAGTATTTGCTCTTGTTCTGTACGTTTGTGTACCTCATCTTTTACCCTTTTATCTAGACTAACATTAAGTTCATGAAGTTCTTGTGTACGTAAAGTGACTCTTTTTTCAAGTTCTATATTCGAATTTCGTAATTTTTCATCTGAGACTTTAATAGTCTCAACCATAGCATTAAAACTATGGGCTAGTTCACCAATTTCATCCTTGCTTGTAATCTTTACCTTTGCACTGAAGTCTCCTCCTGAAACCTGTTTCGCAGCATTTTGAAGTAAAATAATTGGTCCAACTAGCCATTTTGTTAAAGAAAATGCAAATACTAAAGATAAAACAAGTGTGCTAAAAAGTAGTAATAATTCATTGAGGTATTCGTCTCTCATTTGTGCATAATATTTTTCAAGAGAAAAACCTATGGCAATCCATCCCCACTCTATACTCGAAAATATAATTGGATACGTAAAATGATAGTTGTTTTTATTCTCCGAATACGGACTTTTAAGTATGTGTGCAGTTTCTGTTTTTAATTGCATCGGTACTAATGCACTAGGAAGGGTGTCTTCCACACTCCAGCCCTTTCTTTTGTTAATAATGTTCATAGTAGACTGCTTCTTACTTATCATTATATATTCAATCTCTTGGTTATCCATGACAACTTTTTCATTATGCTGTACTAAAAAACTATAGTCTTCTATGACCATAGCATCAGAAGAAACAAGTGCTATTGACTTTGCTATAGTCTTAGCCTTAGAGTTTATAACATCAATAAGTGCTGCTTCTTTATTCTTGATGGAATAATAAGCGAACAGAAGCATAATAAGAGTCATACTGCTAGCAATCAATAAAAAAGTTCTTGTAAATAAAGAATTGAATTTAAACATAAGACTCTTTTTTCTGAGTGAACATACTTTTCCCTTAAGCCAAAAAAATTATTTACTTACTTCTTTTTCTAAAGCTTGACCAACTATGAAATCTGTATTTGCCCGAGAGCTTGCATGATCATGCAAAGAACGATAGTAAGCAGAGAGAGTAAATGATTCAAAAAGTTGTGATTCTATTACATCTTTTGTTTCTACTAAGTCTTCTTGGTAAGCACGTGTGTTTAAGCTACGATTTTCTCTAGCAGTTTGTGAAGCCTCTGTCAAAATACGATACTGTTTATAACTGCTTTGCATTTGTAAAAAAGAATGTTTTACTTGAAGTGCAAGAGCATCTTGAAGCACAAGTTCTTTTTGCTGAAGTTGTAACTTTTCTAAACGATGTTGTTCTACCTTATTTGATGTTCTCATTCCATTAAAAAGAGACCACTCTATAGCAACACCAACTGTCCATAAATTTTTATTTGTATCATTTACAAAACCGTATTCATAATCATTATAGAGATGTTGTGCACTTGCTGTGAGTGCTATAGAAGGAAGGTATTCACTTTGAGATTCATCTATTTTAGCTTCTTGTATATCTACGGCAATTTTAAGAGTAGCGTAGTCTGGATTAAACTTATACGCATTTTGGATAAGAGCCTCAAGCTTCTTATCCATGACAGGTTCTTTAAATTTTGTTTGACTTACCTCAACAGTATCATTCCAAGGAACTCCCATGGAAAAAATAAGTGCTGACTTTGCCATAAATTCTTTTTGAATAAGTTCCTCATGCATAGATTCTAACATACTAACACTCAGCTTACTACGAAGGTAATCAGTTTTTTTGACCTTTAAAGACTCCCCTTGATAAAGTTTTGATGTAAAATCACGAAGAAATCTCATACGCTCAATAGTGTCTTCGGAAAGAGTTTTTAACTGTTTTGTTAAAAGAGAACCATAGTAGTAACGCTTTACATCATAAATTACTTGACTTCTTGTACGGCGTTTTCCTTCTTGTGCAATTTTTTTCCCTAAACTCGCTTGCCTTATAAGTGCAGAAATTTTTCCACCTGTATACAGTGGGTACATCAGATTGAGCTGACTTATTATAAGGTCTCTATCCATCGTTTGGCTATCTACTGATATTGCAAGCTCACTTGTAGCAGGAGTTGCTGCTGCAAGTCCTCCATATGTATTAGCTAAGTTTGTCTGACCATCTGCGCCGGCAGCAGCACTTAAGGCTTGATTCACCTTTATGCTATTTGCATTATCTATGGTTGTAAAACCTCTTTGCTCAAAAGTAGGTGATTCATCTAAACGCATTGCAAGAACATTTACGTCAAGTGTAGGATAGTTCGCACTCATTGCTTGCTTGTACATTGTATCTGCTATTTTAATAGCCGTTTGTGAAATTTTTAGTTTTACATTATTTTCTAAGGCTATATCTATCGCTTCAGTAAGTGAAACAGTATGATTCTTTGCCCGTAATGGTGTTGTGAGTAATACAAGTAACAAGGTCAGATTTAGTATTTTTTTCATTACCTAGCCTTTTTTTAATATTTTGTAATCATTATAAAGCTTCTCTATAGGTGCTAACTCTTCAACCTTTGTTTCAACAACCCTATCTATTTGAAAAATATCCAGAATCTGTCTCCCTCTATTGCTATTTATAATATCTAAAGCCCTACTTACTAACTCACTTCTCACATGTGGGTCAAGCCCTTGTCTAAAGAATCCAAAATTACCTGCTGGAATATTTGTAGTTTCTATAACTTTTAAGCTTCTTCCTATCTGCGGATTTAACTCTTTTGCAAACTCAAAAGTTTTTTTTGTTACCAAGGCTGCATCAGCATTTTTAAAAAAAACTTTCAATATCGCTTCTTTACGTTTTCGGACATCTACAAAATTGATATTTTCATGACCTTTATGCTTTAAAAAATAGTGTTTTAAATAAAGCTTTGATATTTCTTCATTTTTTTGCACGGCTATACGAGGATTTTTATTTGCCAAAAGCTTCTTTTTAGAACTGTTTTTGTGTACTAAAAGAATAAAGTTGTCTAAACTACGATTATTCATACCACCAGCAAAAGCATTCACTAGTTCTGATTTTTCTATATATTTAACAAAGTCAAGTCCGAAGGTAATTACTATGTCAAGTTTTCCTAATTTTAAATCTTCTATCATGTGTTTGGAATTGTCATAAAAAAAGAAATCAATGGTATCCTCATCATCTCTGAGTATCTCTCTTATCCATACTTTAATAGCTATCAGAGTGTCTTTTTTGCTAAATTGATTTACAGAACTACTACTGTAACCAAAGTTGATATGGGCGCTATACAGTGATAAGGTACACATAAGTATTAAAAAAATACGAATCATTTACATCCCTTTTTAACTCGTTGTATTAAGAAACTGTTTAGCATTATTTGTATCTTTATGCAACTTTGTATTATTTAGATTTCTTTTAACTCGCTAATATCTTCAGGAGAAATTTCAAGGGCCAATGCAACAAAGGTAACTAAGGCATTATCATCAATAATTGCTTGGCATTCTTTAGATGTATTGTACACAGTTAAAATTCCATTTTTCACAAGTACATCTCTAAATTCAACACCTAAATCCGTAGCAATATTTTCCATATCAGGACGATTTAATTGTACACCACTAATACGCATAGTAAAACCTGTTCTTGTCTCTGGTGGATCAACAAAATCAAACATCTATTCTCCTTCTTCTCTGCTCATTTTTAAAACTGCCTCAATACCTAAAATACTAAGACCCGTTTTAAGCGATAGTGCTACAACCATAAGGAGCTTGAGTAATTTTTCTTCCTGAGTATTTCCAATAATTCTACACTCATAATAAAACTTATGCAAGGCTCCTGCTAAAGACTTTAAATAATCAGTAAGTTTTTGTACTTGACGAGAATTAAAGGCATCTTCAATAACTTCAGGAAGTAAGAGGGCATCGAAAAGTAAACTATCAGCATTTTCATCAAGACCCTTTAACTCTGCCTTCATAATATCCTCTTTACTTATACTAGATTTTGAAAAAATTGTATTAATTCTAGCATGCGCATATTGAATATAAAAAATAGGGTTTGAGCTATCTTGTCTTTTAAATTCAGCCAGGTCAAACTCTAAGGCCGTATCACTTTTTTTAGACGCAAAAATAAAACGTAAGGCATCTGAGCCAATCTCCTCTACAATATCACTCATAAGAATCACATTGCCAGCACGTTTACTCATTTTATAAGGTTCACCATTCTTTAGAAGTGATACCATTTGCGAAAGAAGCGTTTCTAATTTTTTAGAATCATATCCAAGATACTCTACAGCAGCATTTACTCTTGGAATATACCCATGATGATCAGCTCCCCAGATATTTATATACTGGTCATACTTACGTTCAAACTTTTGGTTATGGTAGACAATATCTCCAGCTAAATACGTAGGACGACCATCTTCACGTACAACCACTCTGTCATTATCATCGCCTTTGGCTTCAGATGCAATCCATATTTTTCCATCTTTTTCATAACAACCCTCACCCATTTTACTCATAACTCTATCCCAGTCTAAGTACAATGAAGACTCGTTTACAAAACTATCAAAGTGAATATTTAAGTCCGAGAGTGATTGCACCACAATCTCCATCACACCATCTTTTGCCCAAAGTGCTAACTCTTTATAGCGAGATTCATCCTTAAATATTTCATGTCCAAATTTTTCTATTGCACCCTGTGCTAAACCTTCAAGGTACTCACCTCGGTAATACGATTCAGGGTACTCTACACTTTCTTTTAAGATATTTTCACGTGCATAAAGAGCAATTGAAAGACCTAACAAGTCCATTTGATTACCAGCATCATTTACATAATACTCAGCAGTTATATCGTAGCCTAAATGCTTCGCAAGTCTATAAAGTGTATCTCCATAAACAGCACCACGGGCATGACCAATGTGAAGAGGACCTGTAGGATTTGCCGAAACAAATTCTAAAAGTATTGTTTGAGAATTTTCTTGTTTGGCAAAGTCTTGTGGGTTATTTAATGCCCAATCAGCATACTCTGCTAAAAAGTTTTCACTGAGACGAAAATTCAAATACCCTTTAACAGATTCAACACGAGAAAAAACACTCGTGTCCTCTGTAAATGATGAGGCTAATTCTTGGGCAATTATCATAGGTGATTTACGTAATTCTTTTGCTAAAGAGAAGGCGATTGGTGTAGAGAAGTGACCAAAAGATCTATCTTTTGGCTTTTCTAAGATAACTTCATAACCGAATTTTTCACGTAAAAGTGCGGATACTCGTTGCTTCAAAGCTTATACTTGTGTAGTTGTAGTTTTTGGAGCTTCTTTTGTTGCTACTTCTTCACTAGATTCAACTTTTTTAGGTTCTTCAGACGCTACAACTTCTGAAGGATCCTCTTTCATTTCAGCTTTAAAATTTTTAATACCTTTACCAATTCCTTTTGCTAAATCAGGTATTTTTTTTGCACCAAACATAAGTATAATGATTCCAAATATTATCAGTAGTTCTGTTCCACTAGGCATTCCCATAGTTATTTCCTTGTTAAAAATTAATCATAAATTATAACTAATTAAGATTAATTTAGTCTATATCTTCCCATTTTTTAGAAAATTCATTTATATTTTTCGCTTGCTTTTTTAATCGTGCCGCTTGTGCTATAGTTCTTAGTATATCCGCGGCCTCTTGTATATCATCATTTATAAGAAGATAATCATACTCATCAATTCTTTGTATCTCTTGTCTTGCCATCTTTAGACGAATATTTATCACTTCTTGTGTATCAGTTTTTCTCATCTGCAATCTTTGTTTTAAGTCTGAAAGTGTTGGAGATGAAATAAATACCGAAGTAGTAATATCCCCAAGTTTCTGCGCAATAGCAGCATTTCCCTGAACATCAATGTCAAAAATCACAAGCTTCCCATCCTCTAAAGCATTTTGAACCGGTTTTAGAGAAGTACCATAATAATTTCCATGTACATAGGCATGCTCTAAAAACATATCCTCTTGCATGTCTTGCTTAAATTTCTCTTCTTTAACAAAATAATAATCTCTACCATTTTCTTCGCCTTCACGTATAGTACGTGTTGTTGTAGATATTGAGAAATAACATTCTCCAATATCATTAATAATCTCTTTTAAAAGTGTGCTTTTCCCCGCTCCACTTGGTCCTGAGAGAACTAAAATTGCACCAAAATTATTACTCACTAAGCGTTTCCTAGTTCTATGTTAATACTAATTTTCATTCCTTTCATAGATGCCATCACATCTTTGTCTGAAAGTGCTAGAAGAAGTTTTTTAAGTGATTCTATGCCTTTGTCTTGAGTTAGTTCATTGAGTTCATTCACTTCTGTACTTTGACTGGATTCACTCTCTGCGCTGAACTCTTCGAGTTCATTAACTTCTGTACTTTCGCTGGATTCACTCGGAGATTTTTCAGTGATTTCAGTTACTTCCTCGCCAATTGCAAGTTTTAAGTCTCTCGTATTGAGAGACTTAAAGCTATCAATTTCCGTTGCTGCTATTTCAATCAAAGTTTCTTCATCAAGTTCACTTTCTAAATCTTCTTGACTTAACTCACTCACGGCTTGTTCTATTTCACTCTCTAGGCTAAGTTCTTCTACTTCATCAACTTCTCCATCTTCACTTGGAGTTTCTTCAGTAAGCTCTTCGGGCAAGTCATCACTCTCTAAGCTGAGCTCTTCGAGCTCATTAACTTCTGTACTTTCGCTGGATTCACTAAGAGTTTCTTCAGTTGTTTCTGTATCTTCACTGGATTCAGTAGAGCTTTTTTCAGTTACTTCAGTTATTTCAGTAAGTTCTAATAATTCTTGTACCTCTTGAACATCATCTTTATCAAGGATACTTTCATGGTTTTCTTCAGTAGATTCACTCTCTGCGCTGAACTCTTCGAGTTCATTAAGTTCTGTACTTTCACTAGATTCAGTAGAGCTTTCTTCAGTTACTTCTTTGTCGAGGATGCTTTCATGGCTTTCCTCAGTTGCTTCACTCTCTAAGCTGAGCTCTTGAAGCTCGTCATTTTCAGTTTTTTCACTCTCTGCACTGAACTCTTCGAGTTCATCAAGTTCTGTACTTTCGCTGGATTCAGTAGAGCTTTCTTCAGTTATTTCAGTTTTTTCGGTTGTTTCACTCTCTAAGATGAACTCTTCGAGTTCATTAAGTTCTGTATCTTCGCTGGATTCACTTGAAGTTTCTTCAGTTACTTCAGTTATTTCTAAATCATCCAGTTGCACTAAATCAAGCTCCTCAAGTTCCATATTTTCATCTAGTTCATCATCTTCTAAGCTGAACTCTTCGAGTTCATTAACTTCTGTGCCTTCGCTAGATTCAGTAGGGCTCTCTGTAGTTACTTCTTTTGCAATCATTGAAAAAAGATCTACTAAGTCTGTTGGTAAAAAAGGTTTTTTTATCATCTTTGAAAATGCATCAGCATTTATCGCATCACGAGAACATATATACAAAGACTGTGTAAAATTGATTTTTTCTTTAAGTGTTGGCAAAAGGGTATCTTCGTACAAGGTATCGTCAACTACCAATAAATCGTAAGAGGCTTCATTGATATTATCTACACTTTCTACTATTTCAAGTTCATCTGAGGTTTTTTGGGCACTAAGGGTAACAAGTTTATTAACGACGGGATTGTCATTTAGAAGTAATATTTTCACATTTATTCCTTATAAGGATGAGTATAAGTATCTCTTTTCCTATTGTATCAAAATAAATTAAAAAAACATCTCTAATGCATTAAATGCTTCTAACATTTCCCCCTTAACAATGAGCATTGTTGCCGTAAGTGTTGCAATAAGTACGCCAAAGGAAACCATAATTTTAATAGGAAACCCTATAACTAAAAGATTAAATTGTGGCATCGTTTTCATCAGCATTCCAAAGATTACATCAGCCAACCATGATAATGCAATAATGGGAAACGCTATCATAAATCCTACCAAAAACATTCGAGAAGTTGCATAAATAATATAATCAAATAAATTCTCCTTCATAAGAAAACCACCAAGAGGGATAGTATGTAATGAATTCTCAATATAAAGAATCATCCAGTGATGTAAATCTAATGCAAGTAAAATCATTAAACCCATAAGAGATAAAAACTGTGAGATAATGGGCATTGATACACCTGTTTGAGGATCTATTGCACTTGCCATAGAAAAGCCCATCATAAAGGATATTTGTCCACCAGCAAAGGTAATAACATTGTACGAAAGCAAAAGGACAAGACCTATACAAAGACCAAATAAAAACTCACTTAGTATTGCTAAAATAATATTTGGAGCATTTACTACAAATGTGATTTCTGGCATAGATGAGTAAAAAACAATAGTAAAGAAAAAAGCCATACTTGCCTTTATATTTACTGGAATATTTTTATGAGAAAAAATAGGTACAGCTACAAAAAGTGAAGTAAAACGAAAAAACAAAAGTAAAAAACCTACTATATTTTCTTCTTTAAATACTTCTGTCCATTCCATTATAGCTCACTTAATCTGAGCACGTCCAGCTTAAGTTCAGTCACTGAAGCTACGCCTTTGACGAAATAATTCATAAATACCTCACTTGATTTCTTTAAGTGCTTTGTTCTCAAGTTTATAAATCTTATCACACTTCTGAGCAAGAGAATTATCGTGTGTTACGAGAATCATTCCTGCTTTTTCATTCTGACAATATTCAAAAAACAATTGCATTACATCATCTGCTGTTTCTTTATCAAGATTCCCTGTTGGTTCATCTGCAAAAATTATTGTAGGCTTTTTCGTTAAAACACGAGCAATAGAAACACGTTGTTGTTGTCCACCGGAGAGTTCTGTGACCTTTTGTTGTATACATTCTTTAATCTTTAATCGTTCTAAGAGTGTATCATCAATACTTTCTTGACTTAAAATGGCGGAGAGCTCAAGGTTTTCGTATGCTGAAAAACCTTTAAAGAGATAATGAGACTGAAATACTAAACCCAAATAATTTCTCTTAATCTCTCCTAACTTTTTTTTACTCATCTTATATATATCTTCATCAAATATACTAACATTACCTTCTTTAGGTTTTAAGAGCGTTGATAATATATGAAGTAAAGTCGATTTTCCACTTCCACTCATTCCAATAATTGCTATGGATTGTTTTTCTTCTAGATTTAAGCTAACTTGTGAAAATAATTCGTATTCAAAGCTATGTGAGATATTTTTTGCAGATAATAAGTTCATAAAAAGATTATAGCTAATGTTGGTAAAAAATTTGGCAAAAAAAAAGGCTAAGACCTCAGTCCTAGCCTTGAAGTAAAAAAGAAAAGTTAGCCCTAAGGACTACGCCATTTGTGCTGCTACTTCAGCCGCAAAATCATCTTCTTTTTTCTCAATTCCTTCACCAACTTCAAGGCGAATAAATTCAGTAATTTCAGCAGTTCCACCAAGTACTTTAGCAGCAGCGCTAACAGCTTGTGCAACTGTTAACTTTTCATCTAAAACATAGTTTTGGTCAAGTAAGGCTTGTTCTTTGTCTAGCGTTGTATTATCAGAGATAAAACGTGCCAATGAACCAGGAACAATTTTATCCCAAATTTTTTCTGGTTTACCTTGCTCTTTAAGTTTTGCTTTGATATCAGCTTCAGCCTTTGCTAAAACATCTCCACTTAACTGACCCATTGAAATATACTGGGGTACATTTTTGAGAGGTTTTTTTAAACGAGCTAATTCTTCATTCTCTTTTTTGATAACTTCAATTCTACCAACAGTTTCCGATGTAACATATGCTTCGTCGAAATCTTTATAAGAAAGAGTTGTTGGTTTCATTGCAGATGCATGCATAGCAACTTGCTTAAGTGTAGCTCTCATACCCTCAGCCGTTTTAAGAGAATCACATCTAGCAGTTATAATCACAGCAATACGAGAATTTGAATGAATATACCCATTAAGGGCTGTTGTTGAATCAGCCTTTAATGTAGCAAAACGACGAAGTTCAATTTTTTCACCAATCTTAATAACTTCTGTTTGAAAAGTTCCACCAAAGCTAGATGCATTAAATGCCGCAACATCTGCTGGTTGATTAGCATAAATGTCTTGTGCTGTATCTTTTACAAGGTTTTGAAAACCAAGATTTTGTGCAACAAAATCTGTTTCTGAATTAATCTCAATAACAGTAGCCTTAGAAAAATCATCTGCGATAACAATTCCAGCAAGACCTTCAGCAGCAACTCTATCAGCTTTTTTGGCAGCTTTTGCAATACCACGCTCTTTTAAAAGTTCAGTTGCCTTAGCCATGTCTCCATCAGCTTCAACAAGAACTTTTTTGCAGTCCATCATTGGAGCGTCAGTTGCCGCCCTTAACTCTTTAACCATTGCTGCCGTAACTGCCATAACTATGCTTCCTTAGTTGGAGCAGGAGCTTCTGTAGTTTCAGCTTCAGCTGCTACTTCTTCGGTTGCCACTTCTTCTTCAGCTTGTTCTTCTTCTTCGGCTACATCTCTAAGTGCTTTACCTTCATTGATTGCAGCAGTCATTTCTCTACAAAAAAGTTGAATTGAACGAATTGCATCATCATTACCAGGAATTGGATACGTGATTAAGTCTGGGTCACAGTTTGTATCAAGTGGTGCAACAACAGGAATGTTAAGACATCTTGCTTCTAAAACAGCAATATGCTCTTTTACTGCATCAACAACAAATAACATATCTGGAAGTTTTTTCATATTACGGATACCACCAAAATATGATTCAAGTTTTATTTTTTTACGAGCAAGCATTAAAGCCTCTTTTTTCGTAAGTAAGTCAATTTGACCATTTTCTTGCATTTCAGTGATTACATCAAGCTTTCTGATTGATTTTTGAATCGTTGGGAAGTTTGTAAGCATACCACCTAACCATCTGTTATCAACATATGGCATATCACAAGCAATTGCAGCTTCTCTTACAGAGTTACGTGCTTGTTTTTTCGTACCAACAAAAAGAACAGTTTGTCCTTCAGCTGCAGCATCCATAACAATTGTATACGTACTACGAAAATAACGTAAAGTTTTTTGTAAGTCAATAATATAAATGTTTTTACGAACACCAAAAATATACTTTTTCATTTTCGGGTTCCAGCGACGTGTTTGGTGTCCAAAGTGTACACCACATTCTAAAAGGTCTTTCATAGTTACCATAGGTAATCCTTAAAGGCTATTATTTCAAGCCAGAGTTTTTTTACTTGCTATGCAAGTTCTGCCTCTATTTAAGAGGCAAGCTTTAGTGCCTTAGCGGCTAGCGAAGCAAAGCGGGACTTTGTTCCGCTTTGCTTCCATATTGTGTTAGTTGTTCTTTGAGAATGTCGGACGGGTCTATCCTAAAGAGGAAGTCGCACTAACTTTTGACATAATCTGTTAATATTTTCATCTCTGCATTAATGCGTTACATTAAAGGAAGAAAAATCGCTAAATTATATCCAAGTTTTATTTAACTTATGCTTGAAGTAATTCTAAGTCTGCTTTAACCTTAGCTACATGCTCTTTAACACGTACCTTTTCATAGACAGATTTTACAAAACCCTCAGGGTTTATTATAAATGTTGTACGTACAATTCCCATATACTCTTTTCCATAGTTTTTCTTGAGTTGCCAAACACCGTACTCTTGCATCATCTCTGTGCTTTCATCACTTAAGAGTGTGACTCCTAGATTATGTTTTTCTATAAAATTTCTATGTTTTTTTGTTGTGTCTGCGCTTACACCAATAATGACTGCATCAAGATTTGAAAAATCTGGAGCTGCCTCTGTAAATTCGCATGCCTCTGTTGTACAACCCGGAGTGTTATCTCGTGGGTAAAAATAAAGTACAATCCACTTGCCTTTAAGATCACGCATACATATTTCAACATCATCTTGATTTGGCAAACAAAATTCTGGTGCCTTGTCTTCAATCTTTATCATTATCTGTATTTCCTTTTATTTTAATACACAAAAAGGATGAGATAGACCCATCCGCCTGTAAGCATAGTCATGCTAACACCTATGAATGTCATCCAACCTGCTTGTTTATGCTTGTTCGCTTGTAATTGTTTTTTTGCAGTGAAGAGTGTTCTTGTCCAAATAATC
>JAESSH010000076.1 GCA_016764205.1 Sulfurimonas sp. | reverse complement strand
TGTGGAAGCTTTTTCAAGTCAGTTATAAATGCTTTACCAACTATATCTTTTCCAAGTGCAATGGTAAGTGGTGATGAGGACTCTTTAAAAAGTTTAGAATCAAGAAGTTCTCGAAGGTAAATTGTCTCAACCTTTTCATTTGGAATTTCGATTCCTACAACATCTTTTCCTGGAATTGGAGCTTGAATACGGATTGTCTCAGCGGAGAGTGCCATTGCTAAATCATCTTGAAGGTTTAAAATTTTGCTTACCTTTACATTTGCAGCTGGTTTAAACTCGAAAGTAGAAACAACAGGTCCTGCATAGGTACGAACAACATCACCATCTATTTTAAAGTGTGCTAGCTTTTCTATAAGGTAACGAATTTTATCATCTACTTCGCTTTCATCTACATTATGAGAAGTAATATTTGGTTTTTGTAAAAAATCAACAGAAGGGAGTTTGAAATTTTTTGGTTTCTCTACTTTACCCTTTTCAATGCCTTCTAAAAGTTTTGCATTTTCTTCTAATTCATCCACAATAAGAATATTTTTTTGTTCTTTGACTTCTTTAACTATATCTAGTAAATTAGTTGGTTTATCTAATTTTATTTCTTCTTTTATCGTATTTATTTTTGTTTCTTCTTCTACCTTGGGCGGAGTTTTTAGGTATGTATTCGAATAAGTTTCATTTAATTTTTCTTTTTTATAAACTTTTACTTCCACAGGCTCTTGAGACTGTTCTTCCTCTTTAGAAATTTTTGATTTTAAAAACTTTACTAGCAAAGAAGCTATTTCTTGTGTGTTTTTATCTAAAATAATAATTGTTGAAATAGATGTAATTATAAATAAAAATGTCCATAAACCAAAGACACCTATATAAGGAGAAAGAAAGTCAACAAAATTAGCTGCGAATTGTCCACGTAGTTCATTGTCTATTAAAATAGCCTGCGCTAAAAGAAATGAAAACAAGAGGAGAAATGAGGCAACTGTTAATTCGGCTTTTCTAAAGTTAAGTACACTGTGTTTATAGAACATGTAAAGAGGTACTAAAATAACAAATAAATACAGATAAGAAATATAACCAAAGTAAAGATGATTATAAGAAGCAAAAAGACTTCCGTAGCTACCCATTAAACCAGCATCACCAAGGATGGTGGCGAAACCTAAATAAATCAACACACTAAAAACTATAATGGAAACAGTATCTTTCAAATAGAAATACCTTTACGTAAGAGATTAAATTAATTAACTGAAGTATAGCAAAAAATCTTCAATTAGTAGTTTTATAAAAAATTTACTAAACTAAGTTGAGAAATTCTACTTACGGTAGAGAGCATCGCTTCGTAATTAAGCGTTAATTGCGTTAATGTGAGTGCCGCTTCTGCTAAGTCTGTATCAATAATTTCAGAACGAAGCGTTCTTGTACTAATTGTTAATATCTCTGTTCTCTCTAATGATGATGTTAGGGCATTAGAGTTTGCACCTACGCGAGAATGTGAACTGAAAATATGGTCTTGCAGGTCATCCATCATAAGAATTGCATTTTCAATACCAACACTTCTCTGATTACCTAAAGTATGGTCAGGATAAAGATTATAATTTTCTACAGATGTAATCATTTCATTTATATTTTTAAAAAAATCTGTTTTAGCATCTCTAACTGTTAAAGCATTGTTAGCATTAAAAGATATTACAGATGCAGGATTTGCGAAATTTCCACTATTGGAATCGTGCAAGGATAGCGTTGCTTGTGTCAGAATAGAATCTAAATCTTCAAATTGTATTTTACCATTATCAGAGAGAGAAACAATTCCAGAAAAACTTGCAGTTTTAATCGCAGCATCATAATCAGCATCCGTTGAAACACTTACAGGAAGGTTTCCAGTGAGAACCATATTTATGACATCCATAAGTTGCTGGTAGGTCATATCGTCGCCTGAAACTGCTGCTCGTGGACTACCTACATCAAAGATGTCGTAATTTGTTGTTCCTCCATCTAAAGTAAAAGTTGAGCCACCATTAGCGAAGTCTATTTGTACATCAAAAGTAGTACCAGCGACATTTGTACCGCTAAGTTGAAACTGTTTTGCATTGAGTGTTGTACCTGAAGCAACATCAAGAATTTTCGTTGATGGACTTGCAAAAGCGTTTGTACTTTTCTCTATTTGTGGTATATTTGAAGAAACAATACTTCCTGAGACATTAAATTTTACTCTATCGTAAAGAATGCCTTCTAGATTATTACCTGCTCCACTTACGCTGTCTGCTTGGGTCAAGCCTGATTTAATAAACTCACGAACATATAATCCAGGTCCAGCCAAGGCTGTTGCATAATCTGTAGAGGCGGTGTCAAGACTATCAACGTTACTAACATCCGCATCATCTGAACCTGCTGGATTGAAGTCTGTTGCTCCAACCATGTGAAAATCAAGCTTACTTGAACCTTGAATCTTATCTGCAATTACAATTTGTCCATTGTCATTTAATGTTACATTAACCACTTTATTTGTGATTGTATTTCCATATGCATTCCCAATTTGTGTCAGTAAATTATCCACTGTTGCTGTATCGTTCATTGTAATTTTTTGATTAAAAGCTGTTCCCCCACTTTGAACACCTCTGAGATAAAAGAAATGCTCATTACTTGGGCTATCTCCCATAAATTCACTCATAGTATTTGAGCCAGTTACATTACTTGAGCCAAGAGGAGCATTTAAACTTTGAACAACGTTACTCGTAATTTCTCTTCTTATTCGAAGTTCTTCTCCTAAAAATAAATCTGCTCCACTAATATTATACGCTTGCTGTGCCTGTGAGCCAAGAAAAGCATTCATCTTTATGCCATTTCCATTGTACGTGCCATCGGCAGATATTGGTTTAACATCAATTGCAGAACCGGAAAATAGATATTGACCATTTATAGAAGTATTTGCTAGATTTTTAAGATGATCTTCTTGTCCCCGTAACTCAGCAGCTATTGCATTTAAGGACACACTACCATTAGTACTATTTGCTGCTTGAAGCAATAAAGTTCTCATACGGCTCATACTTGTTACAAATTCATTTAAAACAACATCTGTTTGATTTGAAATCTTGTATCCACTTTGGGTACTTTTAGTAATCTGCTCTAAAGTCATTATTTCATTATCAAGTCGCATTGTTTCACTAAAAGCAGCTACATCTTCATGTGCATATTGAATTTTAATACCAGAGGCAATTTGTTTGTTTACATCAAAAAGTTTTGTTTGTAATTGAGAGTTGTTTGTACTATACAAGTTTTTGTAGTACATACTTTGTGTTATTCTCATCATACACCTCCGTTTTATCTTTAAGTAAATTATAGCATTTATAATTCCATTAGTGTATAATCGACTAAAATAGATTTATTTTTAAGCAAAGATTATGCAATATGAAACTATTATTTCATTTGTTTAAAGTAAAAACGCCAGAGTGATGGAACGGTATACATAGCGGATTCAAAATCCGCCGCCTCACGGCTTGT
>JAESSH010000075.1 GCA_016764205.1 Sulfurimonas sp. | reverse complement strand
GTTTACTAACAACTTCTTGATACTCTGATTCTTTTACGCTGTCTGCTACGATTCCAGCTCCAGCTTGAAGAATTACCTTGTCTTCTTTTACAAGAGCAGTTCTAATAGTGATGGCACTATCCATATTTCCATCGTAACCAAAGTAACCAATACTCCCACTATAAAAACCACGTTTTACACCTTCATACTCTGCTATAAGTTCCATCGCACGAATTTTTGGAGCACCTGTCATAGTTCCAGCTGTAAATGTAGCCATAAAAAGGTCAAACATATCCTTGTCATCTCCAAGTTGGGCAACGACATCGGAGACTATGTGCATAACATGAGAAAAACGTTCAATATGCATCATATCTTCTACCTTGACAGTTCCAGTTTTTGCAACTCTTCCAATATCATTTCTTCCTAGATCGATAAGCATCAAATGCTCGGCTAGTTCTTTGCCGTCTGCGAGTAATTCGAGTTCGAGTTCTTTGTCTAACTCTTTTGTTTTTCCACGTTTTCGTGTTCCAGCAATAGGACGAAGTAAGAGTTCCCCATCAGTTAAACGTACCATAACTTCAGGAGAAGAACCAACTATGTTGAAGTCTTCATATTCCATTAAAAACATATATGGAGAAGGGTTTTTTGTACGTAAAATCCTATAAAAACTAAAAGGATCAACTTTTATATTTCGAGTAAAACGATTTGTCATAAGAATTTGAAAAACATCACCACTTTTTATCATCTCTTGCGATTTGTCAATCATTTCAAAGAATTTTTCTTTAGAGTGGGTATAACTACCTTTATCAGTACCAATATTTTTTACTCTATGTTGGTAGGTATAAGAACCTTTGAGATCATCATGGATTTCTTGGAATTTGTTTTGAAACTCTTTGAGTGTACTCACGAGTGTGATTTGATGGTTTTTATGAGAATAAACAAGAATCATTTTTGGTAGGATTAAATCAAGGTCAGGAGTTTTTAAGTCATCGTAGAGCTTGTCCATATTTGAGTCAAGTTTAGGCTCAAATACTTTTACCATATCATAAGCAATATATCCAATAAATCCATCAACATACGCAATTTTTAATTCTTTGCAAGCTTTTTTATATTCACTTGTATCAATACTTTTGTAATGATTCTTTAAAAAAGTAAAAGGGTTTTCTTCTCTTATGTGCTGGATAGCATTTTTATCTGTATAAATTGTTTGATTGTCAATATATTGGAGTCGCTCTCTCGCCCCAATACAAATAAAACTATAATTTCCATCGCTTTGTCCAGCACTTTCAAAAAGAAATGTTATTTCCTTAGCAAACATTGCTTTTAGTTTTGAATATACGGCTATAGGAGCGAGTTGGTCAAGTGTAAACTGTTTGGAATATATCAAAAGTACTTCTTTTATAACTTCGTTAAAAAAGCACCTGGTTCAACTTTGGCACGAAGAACACGTCTTGCATCTTTAGCTGTAGTCATGCTTTTAAATGGACCTACTAAAACCTTATTTAATGTTTTAGAATCTCTGAGTATTTTATGAAACTTGTATGTATAACCCAAGTCTGTGATAGACTTTAAAAACTTCTTATTTGGGGAATATTTTGAAAATGACCCAACTTGAATATAATAAGAAAGCTTTGAGGTGGAACTTTTTGTTGAAGGAGGAGTTTTTGTCATTGGAGGAGTTTCTTTATTTATTGTCTTAGGCGCTAGAGCAACTTTTTCTTTTTCAACGAGAGGCGTAGCCGTACTTATTATTTTCTCTTCTTCTATTTTTTCTTCTTTTAGCTTTTCTGCTTGACTTTCTTCTTTTAATCTTGCTGCTATCGCATCAAGGTTATCATGATCTGTTGTTTCTTCTAAAACTTCTACATCTTCAAATAATGCTTCTTCTTGAGGAGTTTGTATAACTTGTACTTTAGGAGGAATTGGTGTTTGAGGTAAGTTGTCAGTGCCCGTAGATGTAAGGCTATTCATAAGCATTACGACCACAATTAAGATTACACCAAGTGTTGCTACAGCTAAGATTATTTTTTTATTACTATTTGCTGAAGCACCTTTATTTAAAATGATATCGTTTAGTTCATTATTTTCGTTCATATTTCTTCCTTGAATGTACTTTCACAACTCTCTTACATATGCTTCGACCACGAAGCTCCTCTTTCTTTTGCATACACTTCATAAGGAAGGGCAAGTATATTGTACTCGTTAGGCATACTGTCATTTGGAAACATACGCCATTGCTTAGGCTGTTTTGCAGCTAGCTTTAGACTAATCATTTTACCAAGCTGTATAGCTTCTTGTAAGGTCGTATGACCCTTATGAATGTAAACATGAAGATGACCCTCTGTTTTGGTTTTGTATGCTGTAAAGTTTATGTATCCTTCTTCACGAAGCAAAAGTTGAGCCTTATGGTAAAAACGTTCAGGGTCTTTTCCATTATAGTCAATAACAATATTTTCAACCTTGTTATGTTTGTTCACAATGGAGTGTGCTACTATAATCTCACCCTTTATGTGTTTAGTAATAATGGATTGATTTAATGGAGCAGACACTTTTTCAAACTTGTTATAAAAAGTACGACCTTTAAATATGAGTTTATCAACTACAGAGGTTTTCTTTTCCCAGTAGTGATCACTCACCATTTTAATAAGCTTTAAGTCCATGGATGTCATTGTGTTACCCTAATACGTTGATTGATTATAAATTACGAAATTTTGTGCTAACTCTTTGAGTTCTTGCTTGATTGTAGCTTGAAGTGTTGTGTTTGTTATATCATCTAAAACATCAGCCATCTTATTTGCTATGAGCTCAAACTCTTTTTCTTTCATACCACGAGAAGTAAGGGCAGGTGAACCAACTCTAATTCCTGAGGTTACAAAAGGACTTCGTGTCTCGCCTGGTACTGTGTTTTTGTTTATTGTGATTCCAGCATTACCAAGTGCCTCATCAGCATCTTTACCAGAGATTTCTTTTCCTACAAATGAAACAAGGATTAAATGGTTGTCTGTTCCACCAGAGACTACATCATAACCACACTTCATCATGATTTCCCCAAGTACCTTAGCATTTGCTTTTACTTGTTTTGCATAATCTTTCCATTCGGGAGACAAGTTGTATTTAAAACCAACAGCCTTTGCAGCAATAACATGAACAAGAGGACCACCTTGAAGTGCAGGGAAAATTGCAGAATTCATTTTTTTGGCTATGTCTTCATGGTTTGTCATAATCATCCCACCACGTGGACCAGCAAGTGTTTTATGTGTAGTAGTTGTTACGACATCAGCATAAGGAAATGGACTAGGATGCTCGCCCGCAGCTACTAAACCAGCAATATGTGCGATGTCAGCAAATAAAATTGCACCTACTTCGTCAGCAATTTCTTTAAACTTTTTAAAGTCAATTACACGAGCATATGCAGAGGCACCACATACAATGATTTTTGGTTCTACAATCTTAGCAATGTCTAAAACTCTTTCGTAGTTAATTCTACCATCAAGCTCAAC
>JAESSH010000003.1 GCA_016764205.1 Sulfurimonas sp. | reverse complement strand
AATATTCTTAAAATACATCTGAAGTAAATCTTCTCTATTTACCTCTACATCTAACTTTGCAAATCCTTGGGGTTGCACTTTTAAATTTAACCCTAGCCCACAAATAAGCACATTTCCTACAATATTTGTAATCATACCACCAATTTTTTTCTCTTTAACATAAAAATCATTTGGCCATTTAATCCAAACTTCTGAATTCAAACTATTAAGTGTAATTTTTAAGATATAAGCAAAGTAAATAGAAGCAGATTCTAGTTTTAGATCTTTTGGTAGGTTTTGAAGTTCAATTGCAAAAGATAAAAATAGATTTCCCTCTAAAGAATTCCAGCTATTTTCTCTACTGCCTATTCCATCTGTTTGAGCATCTGCTACAATAGCATATGGTAGTTTTATCTTTTTTGATTTTATAAGCTCTTTTAAGTGGTTTTGAGTTGAGCCAATACTCTTAAGATAGAGTATCTGCAAGACTAAGTCTCTTTCCATTTATGTACGAAAGTATATCCATCTCTTTTTTAGATGCAGGTTGAACTTTTAAGATTCTAACACTTCCCTTTTCACATCCTACTACTATACTATCTTTATCAATAGAAAGAATTTTTGCTTTTTCATTAGATGAATCTCTATCTTCAATCTTAATACTTTTTAGCTTAAGACCACTACCCAAGTATATTGCAGGCCAGGGAGTGAATGCTCTGTACTTATTGTAAAGCTCTGTAGCATCTACAAATGTAACTTCTCCATCTTGCTTACTAATCTTTGCACAATGAGTAGCTTGTGAATCATCTTGCCTTAGAGGTGTGTATGAATTAAAGTTCTGAAGTATATCTATAGTGAGTTCAGTTGCAGTAACAGTAAGTCTATCAAATAATGTCTCAACCATTTCATCATCACTAACATCTATTGTCTCTATTTTTAGTATATCACCAGTATCAAGTCCAACATCCATTAGCATAGCAGTAACACCTGTTTGAGTATCACCATTCAAAAGAGTTTGCTGAATAGGGCTTGCACCTCTATATTAAGGTAAGATAGAAGCATGAAGATTTATACATGGAGCATGTTCTAAAATATCAAGAGGAAGAATCTGTCCATAAGCAGCTACAACTATAAAGTCTGCTTCTATTTTAAGTAGTTCATCTACAGTATCTACATCTCTTAATCTATTCGGTTGATAAACATCTATTTCATGTTTTAAAGCCAAAGTTTTTACAACAGGTGGAGTCATTACTTTTTTTCTGCCAACAAGTTTGTCAGGTTGAGTATATACTGCTACAACTTCCATTTCTACAGTATTAATAATACGTTCTAAAATAGCCTCTGCATAATCTGGTGTACCCATAAAGATAATACGCATTAGTTATTTCCCTTTGTGAAAAGTGTCCCACCTTTATGATCTTTATCTAACATATAGCTTTTAACATCACTAAGATCAAAACCACTTGCTAAAAATGTATCAATATCAGATGCTAAAAGATACGAAGCGGCTTTTAGTTTTGTGACTATACCACCTGTAGCAAATGTACCGTGAGGAGTTGCCTCTTTTTCTAGTGCACACTTATCAATAGTATTTACAATTTTTAATACTTTTGCATCTTTGTTTTTACGCGGATCTTCATTATAGTAAGCATCTATGTCTGAAAGTATAATTAATATATCTGAATCTGTATGTTTAGCTATATATGCGGAGAGTTGATCATTGTCACCAACTTCAAGCTCTTCTGTAGCAGTTGCATCATTTTCATTTATGATAGGAATGACACCATTTGATATAAGAGTATCAACAGTATTTTTAACTCTCTGTATATCTTCTGGTTTGTTTAAATTCGCAGCAGTTACAAGGACTTGAGAGATGATAATATCATGACTTCCAAACTTCTTTGCATATTTATGCATAAGAATAGGCTGACCAATAGATGCAAGTGCTTGTTTGTTTTTAATAATACTACGAGCAAGTTGAACTTCAGTGTATCCTGCTGCAACTGCACCAGAAGATACTAAAATAACTTCATTATTTTTCTTTAGTTCTACTAAAAAATCAACTAAAGCTTGCATACGCTTCAGTGCAACAGAATCATCTTGTGTTAAAACAGCACTGCCAACTTTAACAACAACTCTTTGCATAATTATGTTCTATCTGTCTGCACTAGATTAAATAGCGCATATTTAAGTGCTTCAATATTTTTTGAAGTTGCTGAAGAAATTGGTGTAACCAAATATGGAAGAGTTCTATCATAACCTAAAGTTTCATCAGCTGAGTCTTGCACAAAAAATGGTATTTCATTGTCAAAATTAAACTCATTTGTTTTACTTGCTTGGAGTCCAAGCAGGTCTAAGAAGCTATTTACAAGTTCGGATAATTCTTCTGGAGGAACAATATCAAGTCTTGTAAGTGCAATAGCATATTTATTTTCACTCATTTTTTCAGAAAATGAAGCAATCTCATCTTTTAAAACTTCGATTTGCTCTTTCATATCTCTATAAGAAGCTAAATCTACCATATATAGAAGTGTTTTCGTTCTCTCAATATGTCTTAAAAATTGAATCCCAAGACCTTTACCCTCATGAGCTCCACCAATAATACCAGGAATATCAGCCATTATAAATGACTCGAAATCACCAATATTTACTTGACCAAGTTTTGGAGTAAGCGTTGTAAACTCATAGTTTGCTATCTCTGGAGTAGCATTTGAGACTCTAGAGATTAGAGTTGATTTTCCAACATTTGGAAAACCTACAAGTCCAACATCAGCGATAAGTTTCAAATCTAGTTTTATAGCTCTTGTCTCGCCCTTTTCGCCAGGTTGTGCATAAGTTGGTCTTTGATTTGTAGGTGATTTAAAGTGAGTATTTCCAAGTCCACCTTTTCCACCATCTAAAAATTTAACTTCCTGACCATCATTAACCATATCAAAAAGAACTTCACCACTTTCCATATCTAAAATCTGAGTTCCAGGAGGAACGATAATAACTTTTTTAGCACCAGATTTTCCAGTCATACGAGAACCTTCACCCGGAATTCCACCATCTGCTCTTATATGCATTCTTCTTTGGAAGTGAGAAAGTGTATGAGTGTTGTTATCACACTTAAACCAGATGTCCCCACCTTTTCCACCGTCACCACCATTAGGACCACCGTGTAATACAAACTTTTCGCGACGAAATGCTACACACCCTTGTCCACCTTTTCCTGATGAAACTGTTAATTCGACACTATCTGTAAACATTTGATATCCTTGGTTTATTACTTGTTAATACTTAAAAATTCACTTGTATTTAAAAAGAGTAAATTGTTAAATATTTTAATTGTTATAGGTGTTAAACCTAATAGTTGAGTGTAGAAATATTTGAGCCGAAGCCCAAACATTTGTAGAATTATACAGCAGGTATTATTGAAACTTGTTGACGTTTTTTGTCTTTTCTTTCGAATCTAACAACGCCATCAATTAGTGCAAATAAAGTATGATCTTTGCCCATACCCATGTTNTTACCTGGGTGAACTTTAGTNCCTCTTTGACGAANGATGATGTTACCAGNNATNACANCTTCTCCACCATATTTNTTTACACCAAGTCTTCTACCAGCNGAGTCACGATTATTCTGTGTACTACCCTGTCCTTTCTTATGTGCCATANTTTACTCCTTAAATTTAGTTCCTAAATNNAAGGAACCTTTTATCTATTTATACGCAAAAGGAACAAAGTCCCTTTTGCTACGCTAACGCTTTGTTTTCTGTCGATGAAACATTTAGTGTTTCACATGCCCTTCCACTTTAGTGGATGTAAGCAGAAAGCTCACGCAACTCGTTGCTTTATAACTATATATTTGTGTTATGCAGCTATTTTCGTGATTCTAACACGAGTGAAGTCTCTTCTGAAACCTCTTTTAACTTTACTGTCTTTACGACGACGTTTTTTGAAGATTACTATTTTTCTAGCACGACCTTCATTGATAACTTCTGCAGTTACCTTAGCTCCGTCTACAAATGGAGTTCCCATTTTAAGTTCACCAGCATTCACTGCTAANACTTCTGTGATTTCGATTNTTGCTTTTGGTTCAAGAGACATTTTATCTAATAAAAGAACATCGCCTTCTTGAACTTTATACTGCTTACCACCGTTTTTGATAATTGCGTACATTGATTATTTCCTTATAATTCTATTAAAAAGTTCGCAATTATAGCAAACTAAGCTTTAAGTTTTGTTTAATTACTTAAGTAGTGCAACTGCATCTATTTCCACAAGTGCATTTTTTGGTAAGGTTTTTACAGCTACTGTCGCACGAGCAGGTTTATGAGAACCAAAGGCTTCTTCATATATTTCATTAATAATAACGAAATCACTCATAGAGTCAATGAAAATAGTTGTTTTTAGCACCTTGTCCATACCACTCCCCGCTTCTTCTAAAACTGCTTGTAGATTCTTTAAGACTTGTTTTGTTTGAATCACTATATCTGCTTCAAGCATAACACCCTCTGGAGTAAGTGCAATCTGACCTGAAGTATATACTACTCCATTTGCTACTACTGCTTGTGAGTAGGGTCCTATAGCGGAGGGTGCTTTATTTGTTTGTACGAATTTCATATTTTNCTTACCTTTTAATTTTTACTTCCATTCTTCTATCAAAGTTTTAAAAACTTGGTGCAGTCCTTGAACTTCAGCTCTTGTNGTTCTCTCATTNACNGCNTGAATNNTNTCNTTTNTTACACCAAACTCTATAACNTCNATNCCAAACTTTGCAATAAACCTTGCATCTGATGTACCACCAGCAGTTGAATGNTTAGGTTTNATNCCCGTTANNTTNTNTATTGCTTTATCAATNTTTTCAACGAGCTTTGTATTCGTGTTTGTTTTAAACGGATACGAACCTTGTGTGAGTTCTAACTCATAATCGAGATGAGAGAGGTGCTTATCTACAAAGGCTCTCACCTCTTTTTGTGTTGTAATTGTTGTATTTCTTACATTAAACATCATCTTCAGCTCATTTGGTGTGACATTTGTAACTTGCATTCCTGAGCGAATATCTGTAACCACAAACTTACTCGGAGAAAAAAATTCATCGCCATCATCAATATTTGTCCCTGCCATATTTCCTAAGACCTGAGATAAGTTATGTATAGGATTAATAGCTTTTTCGGGGTACGCTGCATGACCTTGCTTTCCTTTAAGGGTTAAGTAACCATTAATTGAACCACGACGACCCACTTTAATTGCATCACCAAAATGATCTTCACATGTTGGTTCTGCTACAACTGCATAATCTGGAAGCATATTTTTTTCTTTTAAATATTCTAAGACTTTATCCGTTCCATTAATACCCTCACCCTCTTCATCTGAAGTAAGTAACAGAGAAAGCGTACCTTTGAAGTTCTTCGTTTCTTTTACTGCCTGCGTGAAAGCCGCNAATCCACTTTTCATATCTTGGGCACCACGACCATAAATAAATCCATCTTTTTCAATCATTTNATAAGGGTTTGTATCCCAACCTGTTNTACCAGCTGGAACAACATCCACATGTCCCGCAAAACAAAGATGNTCTCCCTCAGAGAATTTTTTATANATAAAAAGATTCTTTACCTCGCCTACATCGATTCGAATCGCNGTATAATCAGGTAAATAAGACTCTATAAAGTTCAAAAGGTCACCATCNTCGGGTGTTTCACTTTTTGTTTCAATNAGTTTTTTAAAGAGTTCTATTATTTGCACTAATTACTACTTGGATTATCATAAAAAACATAAGGAGTTGAATAGTTACTAATTTCAAAATATAACTTTTTCTCATCTTCATCACGTTTGTAGTTAAAGTTTNTATCTAAATATCCGTAACCGTAACGATAATTTCTNGGTGTATTACCATCTGTGCTTATTGCTGTAGAGAGTTTATCTATTTTAATAAACCGTTGCACAAGTTTATCGCCCATGTATATATCTAATACACCATCNGTACCTGTCCAGTTTTGTATACTTCTACCTATTTTATTTTGTGCTTCTTGCGTACATGCAGTAAAAAATAAACTGATAATTGTGAGAAACAATATAATAATTTTTTTCAAAGTCTTCTCCATTGAATTTTATAATTGCGATTATACAGTTATTAAGTTAAAATAGTTAAAAACAAGCTCGTATAAGCATACAAAGAGTAAAATGTCGTAATTAAAAATACAAAGGTTATTTCATGGATTTTATCTTTAACACAAATGTTCAGTTTTTTATTATTGCCTATCTTGTNGGTGGTATACCCTTTGGTCTTATTCTTGCAAAAAGATTTGCAGGCGTAGATATCAAGGAAAGCGGTAGTGGTAGCATTGGAGCTACAAATGTTTTACGTGTAGTAAAGCAAACTAATCCAGCGCTCGCGAAAAAACTAGGTGCAATTACCTTAGCCTTAGATGCAATGAAAGGTTTAACCGTACTTGCTTTTGCATATTTAACAGGACTNAGCGAGGCAACACTTTGGGGCATTGCCGTTTTATCTGTTATAGGACANTGNTTTTCACCCTATCTTAATTTTGAAGGTGGCAAAGGAATCGCAACAGGACTAGGTGTAATGTTATTTATGATTCCANTAGAAACACTTATTGCCCTTGTCGTTTGGGCGCTTGGAGCAAANTTTATTCGTATCTCTTCACTTTCTTCACTAAGTGCTGTGATGGCCCTTTTGGTATCGAGTTTTTTTATCCATCCCGATATGCCTCATGCTCCAATCGTTCTTATAGTATTTATACTTTTTTATAAACATATTCCAAATCTTGTTCGTTTATTTAAGGGTGAAGAAAAACGGCTTGTATAATGACCATCCATATTGAGGACCTAAGCTTTGCCTGTATTATTGGAATCTTAGACTTTGAGCGCACTACTCCTCAAGACATTATTCTCGCTATAGAAATTACATACGAATATAATGATACCTTTATAAATTATGCAGATGTTCGTGACGCAGCAAAATTATATATGATAAATAGTGAATTTCTTTTACTCGAAGATGCTTTAGCAGGCTTGAGTAAAAAACTTAAAGAAAAATTTTCTACAATTGATACACTCAGTATAAAAATCACAAAACCTTCTATATTGTCCGACTGCACAGTAAGCGTAAGCAATTTTTATTCATTTAGTTCTTAATCTAAAATTAAAGTTTTTTTAAAGAAAATTGAAAAAAACTTTAAACTAAGCTAAAATTATGCTATCATTTTGCCAAAATAAATATACTTAAACAGGAAAATTAATGCGCATTCTTATCATAGAAGATGAAGTAACATTGAACAAAATGTTAGCTGAAGGGCTAAAAGAATATGGATACCAAAGTGATGTGGTTGAAAACCTAAAAGATGGAGAGTATTATCTTGACATTCGTAACTACGACTTGGTTCTTATGGACTGGATGCTTCCAGATGGAAACGCTGTAGACATCATTGGTGATATTAAATCAAATACACCAAAAACTGTAGTAGTTGTACTTTCTGCTAGGGATGATAATGAAAGTGAAGTTGAGGCTTTAAGAGCTGGTGCTGATGATTATATTAGAAAACCNTTTGANTTTGATGTACTTGCTGCTAGAATCGAAGCACGTCTTCGTTTTGGTGGATCAAATATTATNGAGATTGAAGACTTAACAATTAATCCTGAAGAAGAAAAAATCACATATAAAGAACAAGAAATAGAGCTTAAGGGTAAACCTTTTGAAGTACTTACTCACCTTGCTCGTCACCGTGATCAGATTGTTTCAAAAGAACAACTTCTTGATGCTATCTGGGAAGAACCAGAGTTAGTTACTCCAAACGTCATTGAAGTTGCTATTAATCAGATTCGTCAAAAAATGGACAAACCATTAGGAATTACAACTATTGAAACTGTACGCCGTCGTGGTTACAGATTCTGTTTTCCAAAAGAATTAGACTAGTTCTTACACTAAATTTATAGCTCAAATAGCTATAAATTTACTCAAACTCCAAAAAGAAGACCCTAATGTTTACAACAAGAAGTATTAGAAGAAACTTTCTTATTCAGCTACTNATAGCCTCAGTNNCACTCATCATCACTTTTTCATTTATTCTTTATTTTTATATTGAAAAATCAATCTACGAAGAAAAACATCAAGAACTCATTCAATATGCTCAGAGTATTTCNCAAAATCAAGATATGTATACCAAGAATGCAGAAAGTATAGACAACCCTCTTGGTTTAGATGTTGAGATCATTTATCTTCAACATAAAGATATAAAGATGGATATTTATGAAATAACAAAAGAAAAATATACCTACCTCACNTTAATNTTTCCCTTTAATTTAAAAAATAAGAGCTACCTCAAAGTCACAAAAGAAATATCNCAAACAAAACATATTCTACGNAAAATNAAAAATTATATTTTCATTATTAATATTGTTGGTTTTTTATTAGTTGTAGTCTATGCTATAGCTCTTTCTAANATGCTTATNGCNCCNGTTAAAACACTCAACTCNCGTNTATCTAACATGAATGAACACCTCATTCATCCNATAAANGTTGAAACCTTACCTACGGAGTTTATACCACTTGGNGAGACNATCAATCATCTNATTACANGAATTCAGAATTTTGTGAAGTATCAAAAAGAACTNTTTATTGGAACAGCNCATGAACTNAAAACTCCTCTTGCANTTATTAAACTTAAAAATCAAGTTACNCTNATNAAANAACGATCAAGNGAAGANTATATAGATGCCTTACTTGTTACAAACAAGACTATNGATGAAATGAATATTNTTGTCTCAAANATACTNAANATTGGNAGACAAGAAGGTGCTCANCTTGAGAAACCTGTTGAAGTNGATATNATTGCNTTTTTAAGAGAAAAAGCAAACAACTTTAAACTTCTTGCCGAAAATGANGGTAANTNTTTACAAATGAANTTTGAACCTAATGCCTTTTTAGNNTATTTACAAANTTCCTTACTCAACCAAATTATTCAAAANTTCTTACAAAATGCACTTAAATTTACATCANNAAAAGGAAANGTACTTCTTAGAAGCTCNCAAAATNACTTTGGATTACTTATAGAAGTAATTGATGAAGGCTGTGGAATAGATGANAGTATAGACTTGTATGCCCCCTTTAAGAGNCAAGGAAATAAATCTGGAGTAGGACTTGGTTTATTTTTAGCAAAAGGAGCAGCNGATGCTCTTGGCGCAAAAATACACATAAAAAATAGAAGAGATGGTATTGAAGGAACGGTTGCATCTTTAGAGTTAAATTCAAAATTATCCTGTACTCTTCCAAGAAATTAAACCGTTTAAAAAAAGATAAAGCTTTATTCTGTTATAAATCGAATATAAAAACTATATAGAAGGTTTCTCAATGGCTCTAATAATAAATGATGCATGCATAGCTTGTGATGCATGTCGTGAAGAATGTCCAACAGTCGCAATCGAAGAAGGAGACCCAATTTACTACATTGACCCAGATAGATGTACTGAGTGTGTTAGTATTTATGATGAACCTGCCTGTATCTCTGTGTGCCCTGTAGATTGTATCGTACCTGATAAAGATAATGTTGAATCAATTGCAGAACTTCAGTTTAAATATAAAAATTTAGAACTAGAAGAATAGAAGNACTACTGTAATGGCAAAACGGGTTTGCGTTATTGACATAGGTTCTAATTCGTCTAGAATGGCAATCTATGAGAAAACTTCTCGTTTTGCCTTTCATTTGCTTTATGAAAGTAAAAGTAAAGTAAGACTTTCTCAAAACTCTTACCAAAATTCTGGTAACCTTCAAGAAGAAGCAATGCAAAGAAGTTTTAATGTTCTTGAAGATTTTTTAACAATCATAAAATCTTTTGGAGTTAAAAAAACTTTATGTGTTGCAACATCAGCACTTAGAGATGCTCCCAATAAAAAAGATTTTCTGACCCGAGTAAAGAATCAACTTAAACTCAATATTAAAATTATTGATGGTGAGAAAGAAGCCTACCTTGGTGCTATGGCATGTGCAAATTTATTACCAAGACAAACACAGGCATTAACAATAGATATAGGTGGTGGTTCAAGCGAATTTTCTCTTGTTAATGCTCATGATGTTTCAAATATGCTTTCACTTGACTTAGGAACTGTTCGTCTCAAGGAACTCTTTTTTGACAAGAATAAGATAAAGGATGCCATATCCTACATAGATGATAAACTTAGCGCTCTAGATGGCTTAAAAGTCTCTACACTCATAGGGACAGGTGGAACCTTTCGAGCAATTACCAGTGCAATCATGAAACACTATCAATACCCCCTCAATAAACTTCACGCATTTGAATGTTCGCCTGAAAAATTTATTGACTATGTGAATTTAATATTAGCTGCGAATGAAGATACTTTGCAAGAACTTGGTATCAAAAAAAGTAGACTGGATATTATTAAGCCCGGAGTACTTATTCTTCAACGTGTATTTATAAAACTCTCAATCAAAAAAGTAATTATAAGTGGTGTTGGTGTACGAGAAGGTGTTTACCTCGGCGATTTACTTAGAAACTCAAAAGACAAATTTCCTCATAATTATAATACCT
>JAESSH010000002.1 GCA_016764205.1 Sulfurimonas sp. | reverse complement strand
AACTAGGTCTGTAGTCTGAGGTGCATTATCTACAGTAGCACTGTAAGTAATCACTCCACCCTCAGTTACACTCGCGGTTGCTGTAAGTGTAATGGTTGTTGTATCTGTGTCATCACTCAGTGCTGTTGTTACTGTATCTGTTGTATCAAGTGCTTCGTACTCTCCACCTGTTGTACTTGTAATACCTACAACAATGTTTGAACCTGGAGTTACATACACATCATCTGCTGTTGTAACTGTTGCTGTATTAGAGCTTGTTGTGCCTGCTAAGATTGTAAGTGTTTCTCCATTATCAAGCGTAATAACTAGGTCTGTAGTCTGAGGTGCATTATCTACAGTAGCACTGTAAGTAATCACTCCACCCTCAGTTACACTCGCGGTTGCTGTAAGTGTAATNGTTGTTGTATCTGTGTCATCACTCAGTGCTGTTGTTACTGTATCTGTTGTTAAAGAATTTTCAATTGGAATAATATCTTCCCGTTGGATTAGATTGTTATTACTATCAAGTTCTACCTCTGCGTCAAGAGGATTGGTACTAATATTGACAGAAAAACCATCTCTATCTGCAAACTGACCTTCTTTTCCATCTACAGTTTGTCCACTACTTTCTTCACCTGCAGCAGTTTCATCGATATCTGTTGTATCCTCTTCAGACTCAGAATCTTCTAGAGCTGCTAATATACCTTCTGAACCACTTATATTTTCTTCCTCAAGAGCCCCATCCATAAGTTCAGAGTTATTTAAAGAGGTATCAAAGGTNTGTTCTATTGTACCAGATACAACAACAAGAGTATCAGTCTCGACAAGTACAATATGAATGTATGCTGATTTAAGATTGTTAACATCACCAAAAACAATCATACCTTCAAAAATATCATCACCATTTTTCAATCTAATTACTTGGTCATCTAAATCTTTTGCATAAAATGTTCCTGCTAAAGCTTGCACCTTACCTATGATAGCATTCATGATAGAACTCCTAAAAAAAATATTATTTTAATTGTATTTATTATACTTTATTATAATTTTTTTTTCTATTGTCCTTTTGGACAACTATAGTGTATGTAAAATCTTAAGGTACGAAAGTGAGTTTTTACCTCTCCCTCCCTTTTTTTTTACATACCTGTTCTATCTATTTGATCATCAACAGTAAGTGTTACACTACTCGTTCCATCTGAATAAGTATATGTTGTATTATCCCCATTATCTACAGAGTTTGTCACAGACCAATTTCCGCTTTTATCTAAACTAACTGAATCATCATCTGTTCCAATAATTATTAATTCATTGCCAGGCTCTGTCATATCAAGAACATCTGATAGTTTTAATGTTATATCATGGGACCCATCACTTAAGTCGATTTTTTCTAAACTTATAATATTTACAATATTTGCATTTGAAAAGTCTAAATCTAAATCACCCCCAAGAGCTAAAGTATCTATACCAGCTCCCATATCTATATCAATAGTAGTACTAAGTGTTGAGAGATCAGTACCATCGTCCATAATCACCACAGTGTCATCGCCCTGACCGGCATCGACACTCGTGTCTGATAATGAAGCATAAATCTTATCCTCCCCAGTAGTTCCAACAAGAGCATCAGGACTAGGTGTACCCACTATATCTCCAGCTTCTACAAGGTCGTTAAGTCTAACAGTAATCACTTCATTGTAAGTGTTTCCATCAGTATCTGTTACTTCAACTGTGAGCATATGCGTGTTATCATCTTCGTAATTAAGGTCACTCCCTGGTTTAACTCTTAACTCATTACCAACAACTTCGAAGAAGCCTGAATTATCTGCTGTTATTGCAAAAGTATGGCTGTCTCCCGCAGTAGCATCCACAGCATTTAAGGTACCAAGTACTGTTCCATCTGCTGAGTTCTCGTTCAAGTAAATAATATTGTCTTCAATCACAGCCGGGAAATTCGCTTGAAGATAAATATCTGTAGGAGATGGATTTGTTACTACTTTAAAGGTCACAACTTCTTCATAAGTATTTCCATGATTATCAGTCACTTGTACACGAACAGAATAATTTTCTTGTGTAATAATGCTAGGATTTTCATTTAAAATGAGTTCGTTGTTATTTACTCCACCTATGCTTANATCAGCNTTATCATNAGCACCNNTACCACCAACAAGAGCATATGTCCAGCTAGAGCTATCTGCATCAGAATTAGAAGAATCTAATAGGAGAACAGTTTCGCCAGAACCAATGTTTTCATAAACACTTGTTACCCCACCACTAAAGACTAAATCCGTAATACCTGCACCTTGATGGTGAGGGACACCTGCAAACCAATACTCATCGGTTAAAGTTGCATTCGTCTCAGAAGTATAAATTAAATTTCCATTTTTTAAATACGTTACTGCACCTGTGTCGCCATCGATATTGATTTCTAAAACATCACTAGTGGTTATTCCGATAGAGTTTCCTTTCTCGTTACCAGACTCCCTAATACGAACAGAACCTGCAATTTGATAAAAAGCATAATCAATTAGCCCATAGTCCTGTCCTGTAGGGCTAGAAAGGCCACTAGAGTTAAGTCCCCAAAATGCCTGATCAGTATCAGTACTTACAACTTGAAATGTAACATTAACACCATCACTAGCTTGTACTGTTTCTTCAGTATTGATAATTTCATTCCAACTATTAGAAGTTGTTTTAATAATACTTCCTGGAACTGTCAGATCAAAAGAGCCCGTGTCGGTGATATATGTTGGTTCAATAGAAGCTAGAGTCAGTTCAATAGGATTACCCGTAAGTGGATCAAGTAGAACTATATCTGAGGGAGCAAGGTTTTCCACTGTTCGTGCTATGTCAAAGGTAATTAATCCAGAAGCCCCGTCTCCATCATTATCACTTAGTGCAAAGTCAATTAGTTCTTGGTATGCTCCACCTAGAGGGTTTGATAGTAAAGTATAATTTCCAGCATCTAAATCTACAGTAAGTGTACTTCCTTGACTTGTTATAATCTCAATAACATTCGTTGTTCCGTCAAAAGTATATGTATTTGTTGAACCCGTTACTGTTAGAGTAGAACCATCGAAACTATAAGTATCACCATCAACTGAGATAGAACTTACAAATCCTCCATCTGCACCAATTCCATAAGAACTTGTAGCAAGGTTTCCAGTTAATAAATCACCTTCTAGTGAATCCGGAATCGTTGTACTCAGGTTTTCTGAGAGTGTCGATAAATCTGTAACAATAATAGAATTTAAGTCCGTGCCATCAACTCCGTTATATGCCAATGGATTTAAATAAGCAGCTGGTACATTTGTACCTAAACCAACAGCATTAGAAATAATATCATTCGCATTTAAAAATGCAATCCATGCGGCTTCTTCTGCTGCATCTATACCATCTCCGTATTCAGGATTTGTAATATTTCCAGGATTTGCAACACCTGAATCATTTCCTGTGCCACTAGTATAATTGGGATTCTCATCAGATAATGTTGGTTGCCCATCTGAAAAGAAGTAAGATACACTTTGTGCCCCAACAATTTTTCCAGGAGATGTAAAGATAGTTTCAAGTCCATCTAAAGCATAATCATAATTTGTACCACCAACAGCATTTAAGCTAGCTATATACACTTTCGCCTCTGATATTGTCATCCATGCAGCATTTTGAGTAGTAACATCAGTAGCAAATATACCTACTTGAACACGAACATTACCTATGACGTTATACTGGTCTAACATATCGTAAATACCCTGTTTTGCAACATCAAAACGACTTAACTGACCTCCACTGCCATCTGAAATACCAGTGTCTTCATAGTTCAT
Organism: Sulfurimonas sp.; assembly: GCA_016764205.1. Next base: position 39,102 of record JAESSH010000002.1, on the reverse strand, counting down.
ACTTCCTGAGACATCTAACATTATCATCACATTAGAATCTTGAAGAGGAACAAGGAGCTCTTGCGTAATATCGTTTGCTGTTGGCATATCATCTTCTATGACTATTGTGAGTGTCGAAGTATTTGAAGTATTTGTACCGTCAGTTACAGTTACACCTAAGTCAAACGAGATTGTATCTTCAGTGGAGTTATGTGGATGATCAACAGAACCTAATAAGGTTACCGTGTATTCTCCAGTAGAATCAATACTTACTGTCACTACAGAAGAGCCATCTGCCGTTCCTGTTAATACCTTAGTAGTACCATCAAAGTTCCATGTAATAGCCTCTCCATTTGATGTCATTGGAGTTGAGATTCCTGCTGAATCTACAAAACCTGTTGGAGCATCAATAGATACAACACTTATAGCATCATTGTCTGCATCATCAGCTATGTTTCCAGTTATTACTGTAGCGTTTGTTGTATCATCTCCTGGGTTCTCCCCTATAGCTGGATCTTCAGCAATACCCGTAGCTAAACCTTCTTCTGATACTGTTGCTGTTGCATTGTAAGTTACAGGGGCATTGTCGTTGTCAGTAATCGTAGTAGTAACTGCATTATCTGTAGTTGAAATTCTTACATCTTCTAGACCACCGTTTGCAATTGAAGCGATGGATACTGTGTAGTCTTCATCTCCCTCATATATATTATCATCGAGTGTTGCTATAGTAAATGTTGCGCTTGTCTCGTTTGCAAGTATGGTTGCTGAAGCTACCGCTGTATAATCATTTCCATCTGCATCTGTAGTTGTGTAATTAAAGGTAACGAGTAAGTCACTCTGTGGTGCTTGTGTAATACTCACTGTATAATCAGTTGTTGTCTGACCTTCTATAACTGTACCTGGTCCTACTAAGCTTACGAATGCTGTATCTGCATCTGGGTTTACTGGTACACCCTCATCTGTGATGGTAGTATTAACAGTAGTTGTCCCTGAAATAGTTTTCTCAAATCCTCCGCCTGTATGGTTTGTCATTGTTACTACATATGTCTCAGTACCCTCAGCTTCATTATCATCATTATTATCTACTGTGAACTCTACTGAAGTTGAACCTGCTGGAATTGTTACAGTCATTGTAGTTGGAATTAAATCTCCATCTTCTGTTGTAATATGCCCTGTAACTATTGTTACTTCAATATCTGTAATTGGTGTTTTATCAACAGAAACTGTATATGTCGCTGTCCCACCTTCTTCTACAGATATATCTCCAAAGAGAGAAACTGTTGCTGTATCTTCAGCTGCGGGAGAAGGCTCATCATTTATTGTTGTTGTTACGACTGCATTTCCTAAGGCAATTGCTTCTACACCACCACCTGTTGGATTACTCATAGTTACAGTAAAGTCTTCTGCTCCCTCTGCGTATGCATCATCAATTGTTTGAATTGTAAAGTCTACAGATGTTTGTCCTGCTGGGATAATTACAGTTGTATTTGTTTGTACATAATCTCCAGTTACAGTATCTATATGTGCTGTTTGGATTGTTACTGTTAAATCAGTTACAACTGCTTTATCTGCTGTTACTGTGTATGCTGCTTGTGTACTTTCTTCTACATTTGCATCACCGCTCAGTGTTAATGTTACTGTATCTTCTGGGTTTGTTGGTGTAGCTTCATCTGTAATAGTACCAATACCTTGTGCATCTGCGATAACAGCATTTGCGCTTGGGTTTGATAAGTTCATTACAAATGTTTCATCACTCTCTGCTATATAATCATCTATAATTGGTACTGTAATTGTTGTACTTGTTTGACCAACTGTAATAGTTCCAGAACCACTTACTGCTGTATAATCACTTCCTGCTAGTGCACTTGCGTTATCTGTTGATGCATAATCAAATGTTACATCAGATGTTGTATCTGTACTCAGCGTTACAGTAAAGCTCATAGTTCCTGCATCTTCATCTACTGTTACATCATTAATAGTAAGACTTGGTGTTCCTTCATCATCTATAATTGTTGTTGTTAATGAGCTTGTATTTACATTTACTGTCTCAAACCCTCCACCAGATGTAGTTCCATTTAATGTAACTGTGTAGTCTTCATTTCCTTCAGCTGTTGTATCTTGGTTATTTACAACTGTAAAGTCTATATGGTCTTCTCCCGCTAGGATAGTTACTGTAATCGTTGTTGGGATTAAGTCTCCGTCTTCTGTTGTTGTATGTCCTGTTACAACTTGAACATCCATATCTGTTACAGTTGCTTCATCAAGTGTTACTGTATACGAAGCACTTCCACCCTCTGCTACTGTTGTATCTCCACTAAGTACTACATTAATAACTTCATTATCTGCTTCTATACCTGGGATTGTATTATCTGTAATTGTTGTAGCTACTGTATCTGTACTAAGAACAAGATTCTCAAAGCCTCCGCCAACTGGGTTAGAGATATTTACGTTATAAATCTCAGCTCCCTCTGCGTAGACATCATCAATTGTTGCTACGCTAAAATCTACAAATGTTGCTCCTGCTGGGATTGTTACCTGCGTTGTTATTGTTACTATATCTCCAGACTCTGCTGAAGTGTATGAGTATGTTACATCTACTGTTATATCTGTAGCAGGTACCTTATCCACACTTACAGTATACGATGCACTTGCACCTTCTATTACTCCAGCGTCTCCACTGATTGAAACTGTTGCTGTATCTGGTATACCTGTTCCACCATCATCTTCACTTACTCCATCATAGATGGTTGTAGCCACTGTACTTGTACCTAATACAAGTGCTTCAACTCCTCCACCTTGAGGATTAGAAATACTTACATTAAATACTTCATCACCCTCTAAGTACGCATCATCAATTGTTGCTACGCTAAATGCTGTTGAAGTTGAAGAGCCTGCTGGGATACTAACAGATGTTGTATTTGTAACTACATCTCCTGATTCTGCTGAAGTGTATGAGTATGTTACATCTACAGTCATCTCAGTTACAACATCTTTATCTGTTGTAACTGTGTATGTTGCAGTATTACCTTCATTTACATCACTATCTCCACTAATACTTACTGTTACAGTATCACTTGCACTTGGTGTACTCTCATCTGTAATAGTACCAATACCTTGTGCATCTTCGACAACTACACCTGGACTTACATTTGTAAGATTCATAAGGAATGTTTCTGGATTCTCTGCTATATAATCATCTATAATTGGTACTGTGATTGTTGTTTGTGTTTGACCAACCGTAATAGTTCCTGAACCACTTACTGCTGTATAGTCACTTCCTGCTAGTGCACTTGCATTATCTGCTGATGCATAATCAAATGTTACATCAGATGTTGTATCTGTACTCAGCGTTACTGTAAATGTCATAGTCCCTGCATCTTCATTTACTGTCATATCATTAATAGAGATAGAGAGTACATCATCATCTGTAATTGTAGTAGTTAATGGACTTGTATTTACATTTACTGTCTCAAATCCTCCACCGCTTGTTGTACCATTTAATGTAACTGTGTAGTCTTCATTTCCTTCAGCTGTTGTATCTTGGTTATTTGCAACTGTAAAGTCTACATGGTCTTCTCCAGCTGGGATTGTTACAGTAATTGTTGTTGGAGTTAAGTCTCCATTTTCAGTTGTTGTATGTCCTGTTACTACTTGAATATCCATAGCTGTTGCTGTTGGCTCATCTACTGTTACTGTATACGATGCACTTCCACCTTCTGCTACTGTAGTTGCTCCAGTAAGTACTACATTGATAATCTCTTTATCATCTTCAACGGTATCATCTGTTGGGCTATTATCTGAAATAACTGTATTTACAGGTGTTGTATCTACATTTACTGCCTCAAATCCTCCTCCACTTGTTGTACCTAAGCTCACAGTATATGTTTCATCGCCTTCTGCGTAGGCATCATCTAAGTTTGTAACTGTTAATGTTCCTGTGATTTGTCCAGCAGGTATTGTAACTTGTTGTGTAATTGGAATAAGGTCCCCATTTTCTGTTGTATCATGACCTGTAATCACACTTACTTGCATTTGGGTAATTGCTGCTTCACTAAGCGTTACTGTGTATGTTGCTGTCCCGCCTTCTGTTACAGTTGTGTCTCCACTGAGACTTACTGTAACTGTATCTTCTATTCCTGGTGTAGGCTCATCTTGGATAATACCTAAACCTCTATCATCACTAATCGTTGCACCATTAGCATTACTCAGTACTATATCAAAGGTTTCACTCCCCTCAGCTATAAAGTCATCAGTAATTGGTACTGTAATGGTTTGGCTAAGAACACCTGGAGCGAATGTTAAGGTTCCAGAAGCTGCTGTATAGTCTAAAGCTTCTTTTGCAGTTCCTCCTGTATCATCTGAGACATAATCAACTGTAACTGTGGAAGTACTTGGATTACTCAGTGTAACTGTAAACACCATTGTCCCTGCATCTTCATTTACTGTTACATCGTTGATGCTAAGGCTTGGGGTGTCTGATGGAGTATCCTTAATAGTTCCTATACCTTCTATGTCATTACCAATTACTGCTATATTTGAACTTAGGTTAGATAAGTTTATTAAAAATGTTTCATTCGCTTCTGCAATATTATCATCTATAATAACTACTGTTATTGTTGTACTTGTTTGACCAGCTGTGATAGTTCCTGAACCCGTTACAGCTGTATAGTCACTTCCTGCTAAGGCACTTGCATTATCTGATGATGCATAACTGAATGTTACATCTGAACTAGTACTTGCACTCAGCGTTACTGTAAATGTCATGGTTCCTGCATCTTCGTTTACTGTCATATCGTTTATTGAAATTGTTGGAGCATTGTCAGTTAGATTAGAAGTGACTGTGCGAGAAACAGTCCAATCTTCCACTGTATAGCCAATACTAATATTATTTAATTCACTCGCACTAACATCGGCAGCAATTTTAATAGCATACATATTTTCTAAATCAGGAGGTATTATTCCAGCATTTAGGCTCTCTTCATAGACTATTAATTCATTCAAATAATCGTCTGGGTCTTTTCCTAACTCTATAGCTTTTGCTTCTAAAGTATCTAAGTATTGACTAACTATTTCATCTGCTTTATCTATTTCAACTTGATAAGCAGATTCTAAAGCTTCCTCATAGTCTAAATGTAATTGGGTTAAACCATGATTATTTTCTTGTTCTTGAAAAGTAGTTTCAAATTCACCAAAATTTAGAGTTTCTCCTGCTGCATCTTGTGCAAGAGAAAATGCAAGTTCTAAAGCTTCCTCATAGTCTAAATATAATTGGGTTAAATCAGGATTATCTTCTTGAAAAGCAGTTTCAAATTCACCAAAATTTAGAGTTTCTCCTGCTTCTTGTGCAAGAGTAAATTGATATTCTAATTCAGCCTCATAGTCTGTATGTTCCAGGGTTAAACTAGGGTTTTCGTTTTGAAAAATAGTTTCAACATAATCAAAATCTACATCATTTATTGCGTTATCTTGTGCAAGAGTAAATTGATATTCTAATTCAGCCTCATAGTCTGTATGTTTCTGGGTTAAATCAGGATTATTTTCTTGAAAAGTAGTTTCAAATTCACTAAAATCTGGATAATTTGGAATGAGTTTAGCTGAATCAAATATCGTTTTTTCAAATGCTTTTTGCACATCTACAACATTGGTTAATTTTTCTAAGGTACCGATAGTATTGGAACTTTGACTTAAAGAAATATCTATAGCAGCTAAATTACCTCCAATAACTTGGTTCGCTGTCGCACCACTAAGTAAATCTGTTGCATCAAAATAAAGGATTCCACCTGGTGCATCGGAATCATTAGCATCACTAGCACTTATAGATGTAAATGTAATCTCTGCTCCAGGTATATTTAGAATATCTGCTTCTCTAGACTCAACATCTTCTACATCTGGCTTTCTATCTCCTGCAAAAGTCTGAATCGTACTTGCAACATGTTCCATCGCAATAGTTTCAAAGATATTATTTGCGCCATCATTATCACTAGCATTTTCTTTTTCACTTTCTCTTGTAAACTCAATATTTACATTTGCTAACGCATCTGATATTTGTTCCTTCCCTGAGTTTGCAAGGTTTAAGGGTTGACCAGTTCTAGGGTCTTTGTAGTCTATAAAGGCATCACGTGTCGCCTGAGTAATATTAATATTTGTAGCATAACTTGCCTCAACATTTATAAGTTCATCTGTTTTCAGAACTCCATCACCTGCATCAGAATCTTGTAAGTCATCATCAAGTGCTTGAAGAAAGATTGCCATGTTTTCAACATATATCGAATTGTTATCTGTAAGCTCTGTTCCTGCTATATCTTGTAAGAATAAAATGTCACCTTTAATAGCATCAGAACTAAATACTCCAACAGTAATATCACCGACTTTAAAAGTGATAGTATCACCATCTTCATATTGAAACTCTCCGGCTACTCCGGTATCTCCAGTTAAACCACTTAAACCAGATGAAGTTGTATATGAAACGCCATTTACAAAATTATCTGTAAAACGAGTAAAATTAATATCAGAAGATGGAGAATCAGGAGTCGAAGTGTCAAAGGAGACTGTCAAGAGAGCATTTTGAATTGGGATAATCCCTTCTTCTCCAATCAAGTTTCCATTCGCATCAAAATTAACCTCACGAAGATTGGCAACAACATCAGTTGCACCTGCATCTCTATCTTCAAACTGACCTTCTTTACCATCTGTAGTTTGCCCACTGTTTTCTTCACCAGCGGCAGTTTCATCGACATCTGTTTCGTCCTCTTCTTTATCAGACTCAGAATCTTCAAGAGCTGCTAAAATACCTTCTGAACCATTGACGCTTTCCTCTGCAAGAGCCCCATTTAGAGGTTCAGTATTGTGAAGAGAAGAATCAAAAGTTTGCTCCGTATTACCAGATACAACAACAAGGGTACCAGTCTCTGTCAGTACAATGTTAATATATGCCGATTCACTATTGCCCGCATCACCAAAAACAATCATGCCTTCAAAAATTTCATCACCATTATCTAACGTAACAACTTTTCCATCTAAATCTTTTGCAAAAAATATGCCTTCTAAGGCTTGTACTTTACCTATAATAGCGTTCATGGGGGGGACTCCTAAAAGTGTATGATTTTAATTGTATGTATTATAGAGGTTTTTAGTTTGATTTTCTATTGTCCTAATGGACAATAGAAGAAAAGAAAATCGATTATTTAATAAGAATGGCTAAACCTAAACGGTCTTTTACTGATAGTTTTTTATAAATATGTGAGGCATGTGCTTTTACTGTTCGAGGAGTGATTTCTAATTTTTGTGCAATATCTTTATATGTTCCTCCATCTTTAAGAAGAAGTGCTACCTCCTTTTCTCTTTCACTTAAGATATCTAATTTTTTAAAATTTTGATTTTCTTTTGTTTGAGAGATATCATTGATTAGCATTGTTGTAAATTCTGGATACAACCATATCATATTTTCTTGTATTGTTTGAACTGCAGATACTATAAAATGACCTTGCATAAGTGCATTTCCATAACCTTTAGCACCATGTGTAAGTACATACTTCGCGGTATCAATATTTGGTGTACGGTGAAGAATTAAAACTTTATTTTTAACTGTTAAAGTTTTTAATATCTTCTCACATTCAGAACCACAGGCAGAGTAATTGATAATTATCAAAGAATTTTCAATATTTTTAAGTAACTCTATTTCATCAATTAAAAGACATTTTTCTTTTAATGATTTTTCCCAATGTTCCGTTAATAAAATATCATCACTATGTAATACAATTTGCATTTATCGTTCCGTAAAGGTGTACTGCTTGGTTTTAAGTATTGGTTTAAGTATATAATCAAGTACAGATTTTCTACCTGTTATAATATCAACACTTACTGTCATACCTGGAATAATTCTAAGTTTTTTTCCTTGTCGCTCAAGAAAGTTTTTGTCTGTTTTAATCCGTACAGTATAAAAAACATTTTCTTTTTGATCCGTAATAGTATCCGCACTAATGTGCATAACCTCGCCATCTAAGCCACCATAAATTGCGAAATCATATGCAGAGAACTTTACAATAGCTTTTTGACCAAAATAAATAAACGCGATATCTGAAGGTTTGATTTTTACTTCAACAAGAAGAGTAGAATCAGTTGGAACAATCTCTAAAATATCTGCACCAGGCTGAATAACTCCACCACGAGTGTGAACAAAAAGCTTTTGCACAATTCCCTTCATAGGTGAACGAACTAATGTTCTTTTAACTTGATCTCGTAGTGCTGTTGAATTTGCTCTATACCCACGTAACTCTGAAACCGCTTCATTAAGTTTAAGCTTTGCCTCACTTTTATAAATAAACATTGTTTCTTCAATCGTACTTTGCACTTCTTTAATCGCTGAATGTAGTCTTGGAATTGCTAGCCTTGCGGAATTATACTTATCTTTTACTTCATTCGCTTCACGCTGAAGTTTAAGGTAATCTATTCGAGAGCGCACACCTTTAATAACCATGGGTTTTGTCATAGCTACTTCTTTNTTTATAAAANCNAGTGATGCCTTCATNCTGTTACGAGAACTTTTTGCTTCTGCAAGCTCTTGTCTTCTTTGTGCTAGCTGTGCCTTAAGTGCATTTAATTTCGAACTAAGTTGTTGTTTATTCGTATCATAAAGGCTCTTTTCATTTTCTATAAACTGAGGAATTCTTTGCAACATATCTTTAGAAATTACAAATTCTTGTCCACTTGCCTCTGCTGTTAAACGAACTATTTTAGCATCTAAGGCATCCGCTTTAATTACATTTGTACTAAAAGAAGACTGTGATTTTTGATTGTCTATTTTTATAAGGAGCTGATCTTTTTCAACAACTTGCCCTTCTTTTACCAAAATCTCTTCAATTATTCCACCCTCAAGATTCTGAATCATTTGGTTTTCTCCACTTGGAACTATATCACCATCTCCTCGTGCTATCTCATCGATTTGAGCAAAATATGCCCATGCTACAAACATCACAATAGCGATCAACCAAAAATAAAGAACAGTTCTTATTTTTTGAGGAGTTGATTGGAGTACAGCTGAACTAAGCGAGTGCATAAATTCATAATCTTTTTCTGTTAGCTTTTTTTCTAAATGCTTAGACACGCGAATCTCCTCGTAACTTATTTGTTACTTCATCTTTAGGACCATCCAAAATTAATTTAGCCTGATGCATAACAATGATTCTATCTGCTAAGTCCAAAAGTGTAAGCTTTTGTGTTACAAGAATCATCGTTTTATCTTTTAACTCATGTTTTAAATGCGTTATAAGTTGAGCTTCACTTGTCTGATCCATTGCATTACTTGGCTCATCCATAAGCATAATACTATAGTCGCCTACAAGTGCACGAGCTACTCCAACACTTTGTCTTTGCCCACCAGACAAGCCTGCGCCCCTCTCGCCAATTGGCATTTCATAACCTTTTGGATGCGTATGAACAAACTCATACGTACCGCTTACCATAGAAGCATGGATTACATCTTCATCACTAGGGTGTCTTTCTGATGAAATTATATTTTCTTTAAGTGTACCTTTAAAAAGACTAATATCTTGTGGTACATAGCTCATAAATTTACGTAAATCAGCTGGGTCAACCTGTGCTATATCTATTCCATCAATTAAGATTTTTCCACTATCTGGATCATAAAGTTTTAGCATCAATTTTGTAATTGTACTTTTTCCAGAACCAATACGTCCTATAATTGCAATCTTTTCACCTGATTCTATTTTAAAACTAACCTTATCTAAGGCTGGTATATCTGCTCCCGGATAGGTAAAAGTAACCTCTTGAAATTCAATATTTCCACTAATATTAGGACGTTCTAAAAATTGTTGTCCTGCCTCACGTTCTGCTGGTTGGGAGATAATATCGTTAAGTGTATCGTAGGATGTTCTGGCATCTGAGTAATTCGTAATAAGAGCAGCTGCCTGACCCATAGGTGCGACCGTACGTGATGTTAAAATAACAACAGCAATAAGTCCACCCATAGTAAGTTCAAACTCTTGAATCATGTATACACCAAAAACGACTATAAAAACTGTATTAAGTTGAATAAGTAAATTTGTAATATTTGGAATTGATGAAGACAAAAGTCTTGATTTAAGATTTTTTTCTGCAATTTCTCCTGTTGATTCTTCCCATTCCCATTGCATTTTACCAGCCATTCTCATGGTCTTTACTGTCTCTATATTTTGTAGTGTTTCAATTAAAAGACCATTTTTTTTCGCAGCAGCCTCATGAGAACTTTCAATACTCTCTTTAAGTGGTTTTCTGATTAATAGAGCATAAGCAAGCATAAGTAGCATTGTTGTAATAGGAACAAAAACTAAATTCCCCCCAATGTAGTAAATAACTATGAGAAATATTATGGCAAAGGGTAAGTCAATGATAGCAGTCATTGTGGCTGTTGTGAAAAACGAACGCACTGATTCAAAGTTTTTTAGATTATTTGCAAAAGAACCAACCGAACTTGGATGAACTGCCATTTTCAAATCTAAAACTTTTTCAAAGATTATAGAAGACATGATAATATCACTCTTTTTACCAGCAATTTCAAGCATATACCCACGTGTAAATTTAAGAAAAAAGTCAAGTATATAAATAGAAACTATCCCTATAGTAAAAACCATGAGTGTCTCTTGGGCATTGTTTGGAATAACCCGGTCGTATACGTTCATAGTAAAAAGTGGCGTGGCTAAAACAAAAAAGTTAATAAGCAATGAAGCCCATAAAACATCTTTATATATCCCGCTAGAGAGTGCTACAGTACTCCAAAACCAATGTTTTTGTTTTATTTGTAAGGTGCGACTATTTTTACTCGCATACTCAAATTCTTTTTTTAGCATAAAAGCAAATCCAAGGTACTCACTTTGTAGCTCTTGGACACTCATCCAGTCTTCAACACCATCTCCGTCAGGATAAATAATTTTAACTTTTTTTCTATCCTGAGAAAAACTTTCAAGAATACATGTATATTCATTACTCAGAAGAAGAATCATCGGAAGTTGAAGTTGCAACATCTCATTAATTGGTCTTTGAATAAGTATAGATTTTAATCCTGCACGACCAGCGACACGAGAGAAAAGAGACTTTGAACTTCCAATTGAGAAAAGTTCTTGTGATTCTTGAGAGTTATGAACAGGTAAACCTGACATTAAGGCTTCCGCTGTAAAAGGTTTATGAAAAAGCCTTGTATACAAAACGAGGGAATCTAAAAGAGAATCCTGTTTTATTAAAATAGATTTATCCGCCATGTATCGCTTACCTTTACTTCGTTAGAATGATGTGTATTTTATATTCTACAGTGATCTTTCATCTTTATAGCCAAGTATACCATCTTTATCTCTATCAATGGGTTCCTTATATTTTCTCTCCATCTTTGAAAAGTGTTATTTCAACCCTACGATTTTGTGTTCTACCTTCAAGCGTTAGGTTATCTGCTATTGGTCGGTTATACCCTTTTCCATCAATACTTAACCTTGCCGTATCTATACCATAGACATTTACTAACTCATCCCGAAATCTCTTTGCTCTGGCTATTGAAAGATTAATATTGTATCTGTACTTACTGATCTTTGTTTTACTTGTATGTCCTACAATCTCCGCAGTAAGATCAGGATGTGCTTTTAAATATTCGGAGAACTCGATAATTTTTTCTTCTAAATCATCTGGTAAATTTGCACTATTTTTTTCAAAATTTGCAGATAATGTGACAAGATTTGCAATACCACTTTCATTAACACTATAGCCTATCGGCGTATTCGGTGATACATCCTCACTATCAATAACACCATCCGAGTCACTATCAGATATATCATCCTCTATCTTGCATCCATTACTTTGAACCTCAACACCAAGTGCTGTTAAAGGACAGTCGTCATCCTCATTAAAAACACCATCCTTATCGTCATCAAGTCTTATTTTTATACAGCCATATGGCATAATATTATTTCCGTCAAGTGAGTTATCACAAAGATCAATATTTTCAGCTATTTGATCTTTATCAAGATCTAAATCAACATCCATAATGTCTAAAACTTCTTTCATATCATCATCAGTATAAAGATTTACCTTAGAAGTAAACTCATCTGCCGTTCCATTTACTGCAACAACAAGAAGTCCCATAGCGTCCAAAATTCTATACTTTGCAAAAAGTTGGTCGTATTCTGCACCAATAATTTGTGAACGAGAATTAATTACATCATTTTGTGCTGAAAGTAAGTCAAGTAAAGAACGTCTTCCTAAATCATATTCTTCTTTATAAAGTTCTAATGTTGTTTCAGAATATTGAGAATAATCTCGTAAATCACGTAATTGGTTTTCAAGCATATAGTATGCATTCCATGATAAGTCTAAGCCCTCAATAACCTGCCGTTTTAAATCTCTTTGGATTTCGATTTCTTGAGATACTTTGCTTATACGTTGTTGCACAGTAGCAGAATCTGCTCCTCCACGAAATAAGTTATAGTTTAAAACTAAACGTGCTTGAAATCTATCGTCTGCTTGATCAAATCCATTTCCAAGCTGATCATTATCATTAAAAGTTTGAGAAATCTCTAAGTCTATTTTTGGATAATAATCTTTTTTACTTTGCTTGTAAAGGGCTTCTGCTCCCTCAATATTATAACGACTTACAAATAAGGATGGATTGTTTTGTACAGCGTATAAGGCCGCTTTTTCTATACTAGTTGGTAACTTAGTATCTGTATGAGGTTTTTGCATCGTCTTAATATCTGGTAAACGTCCGAGAACTCTTCTATACTGGTACTCGGCATCTGTAGCATTATTTTTTTGTACTGTTAAATTTGAACGTGCTAAAGAGAGGGTAGCTTGAATCTTTTTTACCTCAGAATCAGTTGTTAACCCAGATTCAAACAAATCATTTACCTTAGAATATATACTTTCATTTATTTGTACATTTTCTTGCGCAGTTCCTACAAGTTCAGCTGAACGCATAACTTTAATGTAGNTGTCTGTCATTTGGAATGCAATATCATTTGACTTTTCTAAATATTTATATGCAGATGCTAAAATCTGAGCTTCTTCAAAATCTATTTTATGCATAGTACTGAAGCCATCAAAAATATTTTGTGTTAAGGTTAAAGAAGTTTCATAGTTTTTATAATCATTCTCAGCCACATTATGATTAAAATCACTTCCAGCACCAACAGTACCACTTTTAATATCTCCTGCCTTATTGTAACCAGCAGATATACTTAAGTCTATACTAGGATAGTATTCTGACTCTGCAATATTTAAATCTTGCTGGGTTGCTCTAAAGTTTTTAAGTCTTTCTTGGACGAGTGGGTTTGTGTTTAATACCTCGACTACAGTTTCTTGTAATGTACCGGCATAAATAAAAGAGAAACATAAACAATTGAGTATGGTTAATAAGCAGCTTCGTTTAAACATAATAAACCTTTTTTTTTATATTGCGGAAGTATATACAAAAGTAATGAGCTAATAGTGAGTTTTAGTCATTTAAACCTATAACCAACACCAAAAACGTTTTTTATTGTATCTTTTGGTAATTTTTTTCTTATATTTTTTACTATAGTTTTCAGAGGATCTAATTTATTCTCTTCAAAACTATCCCAAACTTCTATAATTATAGCATTATAAGTGAAAATATTATTAGGGTGTGATAATAAAAGCGCAACTATTTTCTTTTCTTTATTTGTTAAAGCAACCTCTATTCCATTAAGAAAGATATTTCTTTTCTCATAATCCCAACTAAATCCATCCTTTAAATACACTCTTTTCTTAGCAACTACATCAAATTTTGAAAATTCATCTACTGCCATATCCAGTGCTAATTTTAAATCACTACGTGTTATTGGTTTTACTAAGTACTTGACAAGTTTTAGCTCTGCTGCTTCAAGTAGGTACTTTGTATCTGAGTATGCTGTAAGCATAATAACCTTCGTAGCCTGATCTATTTTTCTAATTTTTTTTAAAAGCTCTAATCCACTTAATTTAGGTAGATTAATATCTAAAATGATAATTTCGGGTCTTTTTTCTTTGTAAACTTCGTAGCCATTTTCTCCATCAATAGCCTCATACACATTTAAAAAATGCCTCTTGAGATACCGGGTATAATTATCACGAATTTCCTTTTCATCTTCTATGAAAAGTATACTATAAGCCTGTTTTACATCATTCATTATTTAATTTTGCTCCCATTACTACAATCATTTAGTCGTATAGTAAAACACGCCCCTGTAAAGCTATTTTTAACATTCAATTCTCCACCTAAACTATCTTCAATAATTACCTTAGATATGTATAAGCCTAGACCTGTTCCTTGTGCCTTATACTTCGTTGTATAATAAGGTTCAAATATTTTTTCAACGAGTTCTTCACTAATCCCCCCTGCGTTATCACAAATAGTAATAAAAATATTTTCTTTTACTCTTTTAATTTCAATTTTAATATTTGGACTAGGTACAGTATTTGATGCTAAAATATCTATAGCATTGTTTATAATCGCCAAAAACACTTGCTGTAATTCATTTGAGTGTGTGAAACATTCATGCACACCTCTTAAGTCAACTGTGACTTTAATTTGATGTTTTTCTATTTTCCCTTTGAGTACTTCGAGTGTTTTACCAATAATATCTTCAATAATAATGTTAGACTTTTCCTTTTTCGGATCAAAAAAGTTTTTAAAATCATCTATAGTATTGGACATATATTTTGTTAATGATTCTATCTCCTGCATCTTTTCTTCTAGTATTTCATTTTTGATTCCAGCTTCATCGAGAGTATCATCAATAACTAATACACAAGAATTTACTCCAGAAAGTGGCTGTCTCCACTGGTGCGCAATATTTTCCATCATTTCACCCATAGCAACAAATTTACTTTGATGAAAAATCATTTTATCCTTATCAAATGATTTCTTAAGCTCCTCTTTCACCCGAATACTGAGTTCTTTGTTTAGTTTTCTAATGGTGTAATGCCTATACACAATGAATACTAATATGATACATAGAAAAACACTCATTTGGACAAAAAGTACATAATCAAACTTTGCTTCATATTTTACAGAGAACCATTTTTTAAGAATTTTTTGTTTTTGCTCATATTCTATACTTCGAATAACTTTTTGCAAAATGCTAAATAAAACCTTATCATCTTTGGACACACCTAGGCCTAACTTCATTTTCTCATCAAAATGTGCGCTTACTTTAAAGTCATCAAAAGAGGCATTCTTATATGCATAGTCAATGGCAACTGCACTATCAGCAAATCCAAACACTTCTCCCTCAGTTACTTTGTCTAAACCTTCTTTAATACTTGCAACTTCAACTATCTTAATCTTAGGGTGTTTTTTGACTATATCGTCAAGAAGAGCATATCCTTTTACTACAGCAATAGAAGTTCCATCAAGCAAGGAAAAGTCAAGTATACTGTTTTTATCAATTTGAGTTACTATAACAAGAGACAATTCCAAAAAAGAATCTGTAAAACGAATACTCTGACTTCCTTTTTGTGTTGGAGCAGACAAAGAAAGTGCATCACATTCATTGTTTTTTATAGCCTCGAGTGATTCATTGCTACTCTTTGTTTTAAAGACATCTATTTGTACATCTAGTTTTTTCTCAAACAACTTCCAATAATCTGCTGCAATTCCAATGTATTTATTATCTTCAACTGCTTCCATTGGCATCCAATTTGAATTCACACAAATTGTTAAAAAAGACTTTTCATCTAGGTAGGTTCTTTCACCTTGAGTTAATTGATAATTCTCTTTATCATCATTAATTATAAAATCTTTAATCAAATACGGTGAATCTTTTTTTATAAAACCAGATTGTATAAAATCTTCTGCTAGAATTTTCACTCTCTCTAAATCTATACTCCCTACTTTATGGATTTTTCGCAACATAATATGTTCTATCTGATTCGCTTCAAACAAGAGGGCTTCTTTTGATTTATTTTGCGAATTGTACTTTTTCATAATTAAATCTACAATTTCTTCTTTATTATCAAGGGCATATACCCAACCTTTACTCGATGCTTCTTTAAAGTTTTTAACACGTTTTGGATGATTTTTATATTCTTTTTGTGTAGTAAAAAGATTTGTATCATAATAGGTAATTCCATAGGCTACAGGATCAAATATATTATATTCTATTCCCATAGTATCAAGCACATAAGGTTCATTACTAATAAAAGCAGTAAGAGCATCTGCTTCTTTGTTTTTAAATGCTTCAAGAGAAAAAGTTAAGGGAAAATTTTCAATATCCTTTGCATAAATATCAAACTTGTTAAGCATGGTAAATAAACTCAACTTATTAATACCCTCTCCTAAGCTCTGTATTTTTTTTCCCTTTAACTGAGAAAGTGTTGTTATTTCTTTTTGTGTCACTAAAACGAGAGGGGATTGTTTAAAATAATTTGCAATAAAGACAATAGGCTTTCCATTAAGGTACTCAGCTATAATAGATGAATAAAACAGTCCATATGTGGCTTCAGTTTGGATAACAGTATTTACAATATTAATTTCATTCCCAAATTCTATGAACGAAATATCTAGTCCAACATCTTTGTAAAAACCCTGCTCTTTTGCTGCATAAAAACCTGCAAATTCAAATTGATGTTTCCATGTCAACTGGAGACTAATTTTTTCTTCGCTTTGCTCATTCGCATAACTATTTATAAAAATAGTGAAAAATAGTAAAATTATTTGAATCAATCTCATAGAGATGTAGTATAGCATTTAATTTGCATATAGAATGGATTTAGTATTACTTAAGTAAAGAAGATTTATAATTGTATATAAGCGTAATAAAAGGAATTCATGTGCTTGTATCATCCTATAGTACTTACATTCAAACAACCTCCTCTGGGCAAACTAGTCCAAAACAAATAAGCAAGCACCTCTCATCTTCTGATAACTTTGCTTCAAAGCTCTCACAAAGACTACAAATCTCGCAGACAGAACACACAAACGTAGCCATAAATAACAACCTTAGTCAAAAAACTTTTCATGCAAAACAAAAACTTCAAAATTCTCAGACTAAAGAGTACCAACAAACACAGAAAAATTTAAATACATTTGATGGAAAGAACACCTTACTCAATGCAAAAAGTGCCTATGAAGTAAATTCTAAAATGTTTTCACTTATACAAGCACCCCGTACTCCACTCAAGCAAACTCCTTCTATAGAAAAAACCTTGCCAAAAGAGCCCAAGGAGATTAAGGAGTTAAATATTCGTTATAAAATGCTGAGTACTTACATTGCAAACGATAACTACTATAAGATTACAGCCTAATCTTCTTCTACCCAAGCCTCAGTTTTTAAGACTCTAGAATCATCAAAGTACTTTAACTTAAAAGCATGTGTGCATTTTCCGTCTTTTAAATCCATCACTGCTATTTGTAATATTTTTTTGCATTTTTTTGGAATATCGAAATGCCCTTTCATCCCTGTTAAGAACTGTTTTAAAGGAACCTTTGAATCCATTCCTATAATATTATCCCTACAACCCGTAAGACCAATATCTGTCAAATATGCTGTGCCTTGCGAGATTTGAAAATCATCTGTGCTCACATGGGTATGTGTTCCTATAATAGCAGATACTTCGCCTTGAAGAAGCATAAACATTCCACGTTTCTCACTTGTTACTTCTGCATGAAAATCTATAAAAATGTTTTTTACACCCGAGTCTTGAAGTTCTTGTACTGTGGCTTTTGCACACCGAAAAGCATTATCACACATTGGCATTGAATAATGTCCCATTAGATTTAAAACAGCAATTTTTTCGCCATTAACTTCATATGTTTTACACCCAGTTCCAGGAACCTCTTGGGGATAATTATGAGGACGAAGTAATTCATGTGTATCGAACAAGGGAATAATCTCTTTTTTATCCCAAGTATGATTGCCACCACTCATAACATCTACTCCATAACTAACAAGTTCATTTGCATTCTTTGAAGTCAAGCCAAAACCATGTGAAGCATTTTCATAATTTGCAATTACAAAATCAATGTTATACTCTTGGCGAATTTCGCTCAAATACATTTTTAGCATATCTCGACCAGGGCGCCCAACAATATCACCTATAAAAGCTATTCGCATTATAAAACCTTTCTTTTGTTATTTCTCAAATAAAACAGGGTGGACTTAATGATATCATCATCATCTTTAGAATCAGACTTGATAGTTTCTTTTGAATCATTAAAATATGTAAAAGTAATATTTTGTCCATAGTTTGTAATAGACTTCATATCTTTACTAAGGGCTAAAATCTTAATAACCATTAACTCTATAAACTGTTTCGTGGGAGTATCTAATTCTCCAAACCTATCTATAAGTTCTTCTTCCACTTCATATATTTCTACTACCTCTTCACATTGTGAAAGTCTTCTATAAATATCTAAACGAAGTCTATCTTCTTGAACTACCTCATCAGATATATATGCAGAAATTGCTAACTTTATATCCACTTTTATTTTTTTACTTTCTTTTGTGTTACTAAGCTCTTTTATTGCATCTTCAAGCATTCTCAAATAAAGTGAATAGCCTATATTTTTGATATGTCCACTTTGCGCATCACCCACCAGATTTCCACCACCACGGATTTCTAAGTCATGATGTGCCAAAACTGAACCACTTCCTAAAAAGGAATTTGACTCCAGAGCCATTAAACGCTTNTTTGCATCATCGGTGAGGAGCTCTTTATTTTTTACAATAAAGTATGCGAACCCTTCAACATGCCCTCGTCCAACACGACCACGAAGCTGATGCAAGTCTGCCATTCCAAACCTATCTGCCCCATCAACGAGAATTGTATTTACATTTGGCATATGAATACCTGATTCTATAATTGACGTTGCTATCATCAGGTCATATTCACGCGCTTCAAATTTAAGCAACTCTTTTTCTGTTTGGATTGCAGGAATTTTCGAATGTAACATTACTATGCGTAAGTCTGGAAGAAGTGCTTTGAGTTCACCCAGCTTTATAGGCATATGGTCTATTGAGTTGTGTACATAAAAAACCTGTCCACCTCGACGAAGTTCACGTAAAATCACTTCTTTTACAAGCTTTTCTTCATACTCTTTTACAAAGGTTCTCACACCTTGACGCTCAGATGGTGCTGTTAAGAGTTGACTCATTGTTTTGATAGAACTCAGTGCTTGGTTAAGGGAACGTGGAATAGGAGTTGCACTCATGCTTAACATGTGCACAGTGTGGTACAATTCTTTTATTTTCTCCTTTTGCTTTACTCCAAACTTATGTTCTTCATCAATAATAACTAAGCCAAGCTTTTTAAATTCTAGTCCAAAAAGTGAATGTGTTCCAATAACTACATCTATATCCCCTGATGCTAAGGCTTTTATAATCTTGTTCTTATCTGTAGTACTTACAAATCTATCAAGCTTTGCAAGCTTAATTCCCAAGTCATCAAATCGCTCGGCTAAGGAGCGGTAATGTTGTGAAGAAAGAAGTGTAGTGGGGACAATCATAGCAGTTTGATACCCCGACTTATACGTGGCGTAAATTGCATTCATTGCTACTTCAGTTTTTCCAAATCCTACATCACCACTAAGAAGTCTGTCCATAATATGACCAGAAGAAACCTGTGATAAAATCTCATTGATGGACTGTGTCTGATCCTCTGTATACTCAAACCCACTCTGTGCTTGAAATTCTTTTAAGTCTTTTTTATTTACTGTTATCTTAGGTGATTTTATAAGTGCTCTTGCTGCTGCTGTATTTAAAATACTTCCAGCTATTTCAAAAAGTCTTTTTTTAACCTTCTCTTTTAACTTACCAAAGCTACCTTTTCCTAACCTGTCTAAAACTGGCGTTGAGCCACCCGAGGCAATGTAGCGGTCAATAGAATCAAGATTTTCAACAGGGAGAAGAATTTTATCATCGCCAATATATTTAATGACAATAAAATCTTTAATTCCTCCTAGAATTTCCATTTGCTCAATAGCCTCAAAAATTCCTACACCATAATCTTCATGTACTACATAATCACCTTTTTTTAAGTCATCAAGTAAAATAGCTGACTTTCTTCGTCTACGCTTCTTCTCTGGTTTGTTTAAAGACACTACGAGCTCATCAGGAGAAATAATATTTAAAATATAAGGTGCATACACTACGGTTATATTTTCAAAATCAAAAATACCCATCTGTTTCATGACCGCTTTATTTGCAGCGATTACTGTAATTTTTTTATTTTGATGCACTTTGATGAGTGTGGCTATGTCTGCAACTATTAACTCTTTATACTCACTAGAATCTTCCAAAATGTCCAACTCAAAACACTCACGAGAGATTTCTGGTTCATTAATACCGTAAGCATCAATAAGTGTCGCATCTAAATTCCGAGAAAGTTTAACATTCTTATTTTCTAAAAAATTTGATGCCTTGTCTTCTAAATGCCATAAACCAAGAGAAGCAATATCTTTAGTCATAGAGTCATACTTTGATGCCTGCACTTTTTCATTAAGAAGATTAAAGTCTGACTCATTTAAGCTGTAAAAAGCACTACATAACTCTAGTTTTTCTAAATCATCACCCAGTGTTCTTTGTGATTCTAATTCAAAGTGTTTAATCTGTTCTATCGTCTCATCAAACAAAGATATTCGAATAGGATGAATGGATGAAGGTATGTATATGTCAATAATATCTCCACGAAAAGACACCTCTCCCTGAACTTGTACCATATCAACAAAACTATATCCCCAAAATAACATTTTTTCTTTAAATGNCTTGAGTTTNAGTTCTTGCCCAAATTCAATCTGTGTTGAGTGTAAAAGTTCTTCTNGNGGTAAATGAAAAAGAAGTGTTTTCAGTGGTGCAATTATCAGTGGTTTTGATTCTTGTTTATAGTATTCTCGCAGCGAAGAAAAAAGCTGATGTAATTCTTCTTTATATACTCGCAAGTCATCCCCGAGCGTTGCACGAAAATCTGGAAAAACAATTGCTTCTTTATTGAAAAATCTAGCAACATTGAGAAGTTCTTCAGCTTCTTTAGAGTCTTGGCAAATAAGAACTTCTAAGTCTTGCTTAGAGCTTGTTTTATAATAATAATAAAGAGCGCTTTGTGACATTTATCTTCTAAGGTTTATGATTTTGCTATTTGTATTTTTTTTGTATCTGGGAGTGCTTTTAAATCTTTAACAACACTGTTTCCTTCAAAAATACCTTTTGATTCTATAATAAGCTCTGTTGATTCTATAGTACCACTTACACGACCAGCAGATTTTATCTCTACCTTATCAGCATTGATATTTCCTTCGACAAAACCTTGAACAACAAGTCTTTTTGTTATAATATCACCACTTACATGACCATGTTTACCNACATTTATTTCATTTTTAGAGTTAATTGTTCCTTCAAACTTTCCATCTACATATAAATTACAAGATAAATTCATTTCCCCTTTGATTGTTGAACCAACAGTAATGATGGTTGTGCTTGAGTCGGATTTAGTACCCTGATGTTGGCTGTCGCCGTTATTAAAGATTGCCATGGTATTTTCTTTTCCTTTTTAAATATATCATTATAATTTTTTGCATTCCATTTGATAAATAAAAATGGGTTTACCGGTCTCGCCATAAAACGAACTTCATAATGCAAGTGCGGTCCATTACTCAGTCCTGAATTACCTGTATATGCAATAAGGTCACCTTTTCTTACAAAGGTACCTGATTTTATCACAACTTTCTTTAAATGTCCGTATAATGTTTTAAATCCATAACTATGTTGTAAAATTACTAAACGCCCATAACCACTTTTTTTATGATACCCAGCATATTCAATAATTGCATCAGCAGTTGCATATACTGGAGTCTCCATATTTGCCTTCATATCTATTCCACGATGAAGCTCACGTCTTTGTAATTTTGGATGTATTCTGTATCCATACTTACTTGTCACACCCCTATAAGGAATAGGCGAACCACTTGGTATAAACTGAAGTAAGGTCGCCATATCCTTGGAATTAAGCTTTGCTATATCTACCCTTTCTTGTAAGGGCATATCCTCTACAGGAGAGATTCCTATAAGGGATTCGATTTCGGCAATAGAGTCTGAAAGATAATCTAACTCTTCTTTTTTATCCCTCAATTTATCTTTAGTAGCTTGGATATTATTTTTTAAGGCTTGATTCTTATCTTGTAAGTCTACATAGTTTTTTTGCTCATCTAAACGTTTACTTTGTATTTTATCTACTGCGTTATTAAGATAAAGTATGCTTCCTACTGAAATAATTGCAATACATCCTAAAAATAGAATCACATATAAAATAGCTTTTTTTACAAAATGATGTAAGTTATATTGTTTTACACCATTATCATCATGTATCGTTACTGTAAAGTGACTGTCCATCATACTCCTTTAAAAATGCTTCAACTACTTTAAATGAACCAAAAACTAAATATTTCTGATTCTTTTGTATTGCAGTAAAGCGATGACATTTTATCTTTAAATCTGTTAAAACTCTTTGAAGCTTTTGTAGTTTTTCAATTCTCTTATCTTTAATTTCAATAATCTCTACATAGTCTATAATTGGTTGTAAAATATTTAAAATCTTTGTATAGTCTTTATCTTCATAGGAGTTATAAACTAAAATGTATTTTTCACCCTTTAAGGATGTTACAACCGATTGTGCAGCAAGAGGGTTATGCCCAACATCAACAAGAATATTTTCACCCAGTTTACTTAATCTTCCAAAAAGTAAGGCTTCTCTAAAGCTCTCTATTTTATATTCTATTTTTAAAAAGTTAAGAGCTGCTATACTTAATTCTAAGTTATTTTTGAGATATCCGGCAAGAGATAAATTCTTTTTTATTTCTTCTATCTTTACTCTATCTTTTTGTAAAATCATATTCTCTACGTACATAATATCTAGGGAGTTTGACTCTTTTAGTTGTTTAGCAAGCTCATAGACTTCCTTATGCTTTTGCCTCGCAAGGATAGCATGATTTTGTATAGCTCCTAGTTTTTCTCCTGCTATATCCTCGATTTGTGAACCTAAAAAAGATTCATGATCATACGATATAGGGGTAACAAGTGTTAGGACTTTAGGAAATACGGCTGTTGCATCATGCATGCCACCCAAACCTGCTTCTAAAATTATATATTCACATTCATTAAATGTGAGCATTGCCAAAAAAGTTGTATATTCAAAGTAGCTTAAAGCATTACGCTCCTCTTGACAAAGAAGATTTTGAAGTTTTTGATGTGATTCTTCGAGAATTTCATCTGAAACGTCATTCGCATTCATCCAGATTCTTTCATTAAACTTCAAAATATGTGGAGAGGTATAATGTCCTACATTGAATCCAAGATTATGAAGAGCTCCGGCTAAAAACCTCCCTGTCGTTCCTTTTCCATTTGTACCAACAAGATGAATTATTTTACTAAGATTAAAATACTTTTTTATTTTTTTATAAATCCGAGGCATACGCTCATAATCAATATGTGTATAGTACAAGGGCTTAGATTCTAAAAACTCACTAAGATTCATTACTATTTATATGCTACCCGGTTACGTCCATCGTCTTTTGCTTTATAAAGGTATTCATCAGCTGAGTTTATAACTGTTTCAGCAGATGTATGCTTTATTCTCTCAGACACGCCAGAACTTACCGTAATATCAATCCGTTCTTTTTTATACATAAATTTTGCTTTTTCAACATGACTTCTCACTTTCTCAGCAAAGACAACACCACCTTTGGTATCTGTTTCACTTAGTATTGCCATAAATTCTTCACCACCGTAACGACCAATAATATCTACTTCTCTTGCCTCAGCTTTTAGTATTTTTGCAAATGCAGAAAGAACTGCATCACCTGCATCATGTCCATAGGTATCGTTCACATCCTTAAATTTATCGAGGTCAAAAAAAACAATAGAAAAATTATGTCCATATCTTTTGAACTCTGCTTCTTTTAAGGTCATATGTTCATCAAGGGCTCTTCTGTTATAAAGTTTTGTTAAAAAATCTTCTTTTGATTCTTGCCTTACTGATTTAAGTTCTTTTTCCAAATTACGAATTTTAGTCGAAAGCTTCTTTAACTCTCCAGTCTGACCTTTTAAATCCTTACTAAGAAGCTGTGTATTTTCTTCTAGGGCTAAGGCAATTGTAAATAATTTTTTATGCGCTAACTTAAAGTTTGTAGTTTCTTCTGTCTTATAGGATTCTAAGTCTTTTTTTATTTTTTGAATTTCAACTGTTGAGTTATCTGACTTTTCTATCATACAAATTAAACGAAGAGAAAGCTTATCAATAACACCATCAATAGATTCAACCATCTGTTTAACACTCTCTTTATCGAGTGCTATTCTTAAAGAAATCGCAGACTTTATCTCCTTTAACATACTTGGAGTGTCTAATAAGGTAGGGGCTTTTTTTATTTTTTCACTTAAGTTTGCTAGCGTATCATTTGCACTTGAAGCAATAGATGGAACTAAGGAAGCAACAAGTAAGGAAGATATTTTGGATATATTCACCCCTGAGTTTAAATCAAACTCGCTAGAAGATTCTAGGTTTAAATTCTCAATACTCTTTTTCAAGTCTTTTGTATCTATTGTACCAAATACACTTAAATTATTTAAAAAAGTATCATCATAGGTAGTTAAGAAGTTAACCCACAACTGTCTAAACTGATCAATTTGAGCAGCACTTGGTATGTGTTTTAAAAGTTCTTGTGATTTTTTTGCTAAAGCACTCGCTTCTTTATTGTGTAAAACTTCTACCGCCTGTAAAATTCTTTTCATAAATATACTTTGCGCATCAAGAATTTCAATAGATGTAGTAGGGCTAATTCTGTTTAACTTTGAGATTAGAAAACGAGTGAGTTCGTTCATTGTTTTTATGCGGTAACTCACTATCTCTTTTTGAAACTCTTTACTCATGCTTTTAGCGGCTTTTTCCACGTGAGTACAATCTTCTGTGATCATACCAGCCTTCGTGGCTTCTTTACAAAATGCCTCTGCATAAAAATCTGGAGTTAATAGTTTTCCCTCAACTTCAAGCCTTTTAATCGCTTTTTTTATAATGTTTTGAATGGTCATAGTTTATTCCTTGGAGTTTAAACTCTTTTTTGCTCTTGCACCCTCAGCTGAAACTTGTGCAACAAAGGATTTTATTGCCTTTGTTGCACCAAATTTAATAGCATCAAAACGTTGCTTATCTGAAATAATAGCATTTGGTGTTATTGCAAAATCATAGGTCCCACGTGCCCTATAATTTTTAGAATCTTCGCCCTTAGTACTTCTTGTAATCTTCAAATTGACCGTAGTTCTATATGATACTATAAAACCATTAGCATCGTATTGAATTGGAGAATACGAAGGATTTGAAAGTTTTATGCTTAAGTGAGTTTGTGAGAATGCTCTTGTTGTTAATGATGCATGAAAAACTTCAATAACAGCGGCATCTACACCATCTTTAATAATAACTGTATTCTCAGGATCCACTAAAGAGATAATAACACTCGTACTTATGCTTTGACCTACAACAGCCCGAGAGTGTTTTGCACTGGGAATATACCCACATCCATTTAGTAAAACAAGAAGAAAAACAATTGTTATATATTTCATCACTTAACCTTTAACTACTATATTAACTAGTTTTTTTGGAACTAGTATTTCTTTAATTATTTCTTTATTTTCTAACCATTTTATTGTAGCAACTTTTGCATCAGCAATAATACTTTCTTTACTTGCATCTATAGAAATTTCTATTTCTGCTCTTCTTTTTCCATTAATAGATACACCCAATGTCATACTATCTTCAACAAAAACTTCATCTAAAACTACCTGCGGACTTAAGTTATTTAACTTAAAATACCGCTCGCTAATTTCATAAGCAATATGTGGAATAACAGGTTCCATAATGGAGCTTAAAATCCAATAACCTTCAGACCATATATCTGCATTATCTTGTGTGTTTAAAGCATTCAAAGCTTCCATGACACCTGCTATCATAGTATTAAAAGTATACTTGACTTCAAACACATCATTTGCACGTACAAGCGCTTCATACACTTTTTTTCTTGCAAACTTTTCTTCTTTAGACAGGCTCGCATGATCAATTTTAGGAATGACCGTGCAACTAACTACATGTGAACTTCTATCTGCAAAGCGCTTAATAAACTTGTATGAGCCTTCTACCCCAGCATCATTCCACTCTAACTCTTGTGTCGGTGGAGCTGCAAAAAGTATAAAAAGTCTTGCTGTATCTGCTCCGTATTTTTCTATAATCAAATCTGGGTCTACAGTATTCCCTTTTGACTTAGACATTTTAGAACCATCTTTTAAAACCATACCTTGTGTGAGCAATTTGTCAAAAGGCTCATCAAAGTTCACATATCCCAAGTCACGAAACACTTTTGTAAAAAATCTTGCATATAAAAGATGCAGCACTGCATGTTCAATCCCACCTATATAATGGTCAACTCCCATCCAGTATTTTATCTCATCTTGTGTAAATGCAGATTTTTCCAGACTTTTTGGTGATGCACAAAAGCGTAAAAAGTACCATGAAGATTCTACAAAGGTATCCATTGTATCCGTCTCACGTAAGGCTTCTTGTCCACATTTGGGACAGGCGCAATATTTCCAAGTAGGATGATTATCAAGTGGATTACCCTCCCCTGTGATTGTAACATCACTAGGTAATGCAATTGGAAGATTTTCTTTTTTCTCCATCACAAGACCACAGTCTTTGCAGTGTACAAAAGGAATCGGAGTACCCCAATAACGCTGACGACTCACTCCCCAGTCTTTTAACTTATAGTTTGTAGTTTTTTTACCAATCTTTTTTTCTTCAAACATTTTAATAATATTGTATTGTGATTTTTTCGAGTTCATTCCATCAAACTCGCCTGAGTTAAAAAGCTCACCAACTTCAGTATACGCTTTACCCTCTTTTGCTTCACCATCAAAAGGTTTAATAACTGCATGTATATCTAAATTATATTTTATAGCAAAATCATAATCTCTGTCATCATGTGCTGGAACTGCCATTACAGCACCTGAGCCATAATCCATAAGAACAAAATTAGCTACCCATACAGGGACTAACTTTCCTGTTAGTGGGTGTATAACATTCAAACCAAGAGAGATTCCAGACTTTTCTTTTTGTCTATCAATAGAAGAAGTGGCTTTCATAGTATTTATCTGCTCAATAACCTCTTCGCTTAGAAGCTTGTTTTCACATAGGTAAGTAACAATAGCATGTTCGGGAGCAAGAGCTGTGTATGAAACACCATAAATAGTATCTGGGCGCGTTGTAAAAACATCAAAACTCTCGAAACTAGAATCTAATCTTTTTTTAGAAGCTTCATCAAAAAATAAGTCAAAGGCTAAACCATTTGACTTTCCTATCCAGTTCTCTTGCATCGTTAAAACTTGTTTTGGCCAAGCATTTTCAAGTTTTTTTAACGAGTCGATAAGTTCATCTGCATACTGCGTAATTTTAAAGTAATACTGGTTCATCTCTTTTTTAACAACAGGAGTATCGCATCTCCAACAACACCCATCTATTACCTGCTCATTTGCTAGGACAGTTTGGTCATTTGGACACCAATTCAAAAGACCTTTTTCACGATAAAGCAAAGCTTTTTCATACATGTCTATTATGAAGGCTTGTTCAAACTTTGTATAAAGTTCATCTGAAGTTGCCATTTCACGCTTCTTAGAAAATGAAAATCCTAAAGAGTAAAACTCATTTTTCATATACTCAATATTATCGTATGTCCATGTTTTAGGATTTGCATTGTTTTTGATTGCTGCATTTTCAGCTGGCATGCCAAAGCTATCAAAACCAATTGGATGTAGTACATTTTTACCCTGTTGTCTATGNTAACGAGCAAGTGCATCAGAAATAGAATAGTTTCTAACATGNCCCATATGNAAACGTCCACTTGGAAATGGGAACATACTNAATATATATTTTTTTTCTTTAGTAAAATCTTCACTTGGCTCAAAACTATTGTTTTCTCTCCAATAGTTTTGCCATTTCTTTTCTATTTCTTTTGCGCTATATTCCAACTATATTTTCCTAATTTATTTTTTTGACTTCAAAGACCAAAAAAAAGTCTAACTTTAGTGACCCAAGCGGTCTTAGCATAGATAACTGGGCTTCTGCTCATTTATCGTACAAATACTCAATATTCTTCCCGTGATTTCGAACTTTCAATATAGACTAAACCTACTGAAAAGAGATTTGCAATTAAAGCTCCGATTGTTAAAGCTATCGCCCATTCTAAATTTCCTACAATTTCTAAATAAATAAAGGCGGGAATAAGGTGTAAATCAGCAACTAAAGAAGAAGCGAGAAGTTCAGCAGAGAGTAAATTTCTTACTCCAAGTTTTAAAAGTGTCGAAACAAGATTTAAACTCGCAGCTACAAAAAGTGCAGTTGCACTGTGTTCGTATAAAAACCCCGCTATCGAAGTTAAACTCATTAGTGAAAAAAATACGTATATTACCTTGCCCCAATCCATACAATAATCCTTAATTTGATATATCATAACAAGAGAAGTAATCCCCTTGCCTACACTACCCGCTTGATTTGCTAATCGCAAAGCTCACGACACAAGTGTCTTTAACTACATTAATATAGATGATTATACTATAAAGTGCTTTAACTTTAATAGCCTTAGAATTTTCATATATTATCGCTATAATATTTCATATTTAAATACGGATAATACAATGAATGAAAATATAAATGTATCAATGCGTCAATGTAAAAAGTGCCATGGAAATATGTATGAAGTAATCCAAAAGACCGATGAAGAAAATTATAATCACGTAGATGACAAGTATACTTATTATGTATGTGAGTCATGCAAACACAAAGTACAAATCATCAAAAACAGTTTAAAAATATCAAATATTATTTCTGCTCTTTTTGTTGGTGGCTTTGCTTTTTACTTTCTTTTTACTGGCTTATTTGACTTTATTCTTTACTCCTTTACACTTGATTTTCTTCAAGCACTTGTGGGAATATTTCTTATACTAGTCTCTTTATTTTTCACACTTGGTCCGATATGGATGCTTTATAACGCATATTTTCAAACTACACAAGAACAAGAATATAAAGATATTACAAGGGAAGAGATAAAGAATAAACAAACAATACAAGTAAAAAAAGATATATACTTAGCCTTATTTTTAGGTCTCTTACCTATACTCTTCGCTCTTGGGATTGGTCAAATTGACTACTATATAGTGGCACTAGAGAAATGGACAGTGTATCTCCTTATACCTTTTGTATTGAGTCCCTTACACTTTGCAAAAAAACTTGGAAGCTCTTGGATACATGTTTTTTATGGACTTTTATTTTGGGCTATACTTGGTCTCGGTATATTCTTTATTTTTAGGTAGGTAAATGATGCGTTTTACAATAAAAATATTCCTATTTTTCCTCTTACTCATAAACTCTCAGGCGAATGAAAATTCTTATCATGAAAGTACACAAAAGCTTCTGTATATAAACAAAAATGTTATTGCCATTGTTACAGAATCCTATAGCTATGGAGGTGGTGCACACGGATATAGTATAAATTACTACCAAAATTATGATAAAGATGACAACTCTTTACTAAGTTGGGAAATACTCTTTAAAAATAATGAAGATTTATTTAACTTTATCTACCAGCAAGTGAAAAATAAACTTGCTGATAAAGACTATATAAAATCATTTAGTGAGGTAGAACAAAGAAAAAGACTAAGTCTATTTAAAGAAATTGGAAACTTTAGCATCCAAAAAGAAGGCTTATGTTTATGGCCATAAGTCACTGCTTATTAAGAAGGCAATACTAAAAAAATATATACATAAAATTAGTTATAAATATTTTAAATAAAATTAATCTTTGAAGCTTCATAGCAGTGTTTAAAAATATTTCGCAGGTTTACAAGTCTTTTTATCACATTTTATCTCATAAATTAATGTACTATTAGAAGAATAATTTTGAATTTCTCTTAGATAACCTTTTTCAAAACTAAATCTATCTTGTAGAAAAAAATTATTTTCATGATGTATCCCTTTGCTATGTATTTCTATTGACTGAATAAGGTATCGATGTACTATTTGCATCATAGAAATTTGATGATCAAGAAAAGGGTGTATATCATAGACATTTTCACTAGGCATTTTTGTGCTCCCTTTTGAAGCGATGAGAAACACCCATTTTTTATATATTCGTCCTTCTCTACTTTTTTTAGATACTATTATTTTTTGACTTGATTGTTTAACTATACTATATCTTTGTTCATCATCTAACTCGGATTGATAGTATTTTTTTGCAGGTCTTTTATGATTAAAATCTATAAAACCACTTATATTTCCTTTTTTATCCAACTTTACTGTTCGTGATTTATATAAATCCTTTTTACTTTCTGTATAAAGAGTTTGTCTTGATAAGTATCCATCCTTAAAAACCAATTGACTTGAAAGAAAATTATTCTCTTTTCGATATATACTAACTGAAACAAGTTCATTTTTCAACATAAAAGAATAATGCTTATACTCACGACCAAACCCATTACGAATCAAGCCATACACCACATTGTTTTGAATTTTATTGATAGTACTTCCACCTCTTTTATACTTCAAAACCATTCTCGTATACTTATAGTTTATAGTCTCAGTGATAATCTTGTGATTATATTCTTTCTTTTTAACTACTGTTTTCTTTCCTGATATACGAATACGTTTTTTCTTCGTGACTTCTTTAAGTCCATCTCCTTTTAAACTTAAAGTTATTGATAAACGTTGATTTTCTTTTAGCATTGATTTTGGTAGTTTCAGACCAGCTTTTTGCTTTTTCTTCTTTGGCTTTTTTACAAAAGAACGTTTAAGAATTACTTTTTTTGTATCATAATCAAGAATTAAAATAGTTCCATTGAGGTTTTTGTTAGTATTGTTTTGAAATGGTAAGAAGATATAAAGATCTTTCTTCGCACTGTAACGTATGTCACTCTTTGTGGCTTTTTTTGAAGTTGATACAATCATATCTTTAACAACTAACATTACAGAAGCACTAAAAGATTTACATATTTTATCTTCGTCTAAAAAAGTTACACACACTTTGTATTTTGAATTTGCTTCTTTGATTTTGAACTTGATGAACTCTTTGTTTATCTCACTTGATGCATCTATATCTATACTTTTTTCTGCAAGTAATCCATCCTTATTAAATATTTCAAAAAATAATTTCAGCTTTTTATTTTTATCGGCTGAACTATGATTAGTAACAATCTTTACTTCTACTATATCATCTACTTCTAAAGAGTTTAAATCTTTATCTTCACTACTTAATTCTAAAGTTATTTTTGGTTTAGTATTCCTTTTTAACTCTTTTAATTTTTTATTATTATCATAAAGTACTTGACTGATTTTCAAGAGCTTCGCGATATTGTTTTCAAGTTTTTGTTCTTTAAAACTCTCACTACTTTCTTGTATTGATACTTCAATCGCATCTAAATCTACAGTCGACTTATTCGCTTCTAATGC
Organism: Sulfurimonas sp.; assembly: GCA_016764205.1. The sequence goes on along the minus strand of JAESSH010000002.1, from coordinate 7,620 downwards.
ATATAAAAAGAATAAAGAGAATATAAAGTATTTCATCATTGCTCTAGTCTAAAAACTCTATTGCTTCTTGCACTTTTGTTTTGGGTAGTGTCTTTTTAGGTGTTGCTTTTGGTGCTACGACAACCTTTGTTTTCTTCATTATACCTCTTACAATCTTTCCATCCAGTCCATAACCATACTCACCTTTATGAGACAATTTTTTGTACTTAACATCTTGAATAACATCTTTTTCTAATAACTCAAAAATAAAGTTTAATTTTTTCACATTCTTGTATAATGGATTAAATGATTTATTACGGCGATTTTTTACCATACTTATTGCTCTTTTTCCATAAGGCTTTCTTTCAAAAAGTTTATTGTATGCTTCTTTTTCCTTTCCTATAGACAATAAATATGTAGTCTCATAAATAGCTAACATATCTTTTTGATACACAGAAGGAATAGTACCAATAAGCTTTTTATATTCTCCTATCATTGTATGAACATGTTTATCCAAACCTCTTTCAGCTTCTGAGAATATGTAACTAGTAATTGCTTTATTAAAACTTCCTTCACTTATATTTAACTTATTTCTTTTATACCATACATATGCAAGTGCAGATACTTCACTATGATTCATATACATTCTATACATAGGAAAAGGCAACTCATGATATACATCAACTGTGTCTTGGGCAAGAACATCATCACGAAGTTTATTTGCACGCCCATGAAATCCTGCTTCATGTAGTCTCATAACTTCTGTAATTTTCTGATATAGTTTAACTACTTCATCAGTACCCTGCTCTTGTTTATTTTTTAAAGTATTAATCGCTTCTTGTGACATCTCGTCATAGTATAATTTTTTCACTATATTACAAATATTTTTTTCTTTAATAATACGCTGGTATAGTCCAAATTTTTCATTAAATAAATTAATTATATTACCATTCTTAAATATTTTATAATCATTATATAAACTCTCATCAAGAGTACAATAGCTTATATTATTGCTCTTACTATTATAAAAATGAAAACTTGTATCATTATTGTATTGTTGAAGTATTACCATATCCCTATCTATACTGATATCATTCCAGAAAGAAGTATCTTTATTAACTTCACCTTTAGAACCAAAAGAGGTCAAAAACTCTTCTCTTTTTAAATCATATACCTTCACTTTTAATGGTTCGTCATAATCTTTTTTATTCTTGTCATTTTGAGAAAAATAAAGTATCACCTTAGCATTAGGAATTAGTTTATACTTAATACGAAACATATTTATACCTACATCTCCCATTCCATTTAAGTAGTTTCTTGTGAAGTTATATTTCTTTTTAGTTTCTAAATTGTATGTTATATATCTAAAGAATGGATTCTTTCCAGAGAATTTACTTTCTCTAAAGTTTAAGTATTTTCCATCCTCATTTATATCTAGCATAGCTAAACTGGATGTTTTCCCATGTTTAATCGTCGTTAACTTATTCTTCATTGTATCAATACTACTTACTAAGTTTGTTTCCTCATTCCTGTGAACGACACGACTCCCATCTTTAGAAATAGTAGTATCAGAATAGGCAAACTTTTCCTTAAAAATATACACTCTATCTAAAACGAAAGTTACAGGGTCATATAAAGCAACCAGAGTAAAATTTTTAGTTTCACTTTGCTTGTAATTATAAGCAAAACTTACAAATTTATATGTATCACATACTATTTTTTGATCCCCAGGGGAGCTCATAAATACCGTCTGTTTCGTGTTTTTATACCCTTGTACCTCTGTAGGTTTATTAACTATATAAACACCTTTTTCATTTTTAACAATAAACTTAGTATTTTTCATAGCAAGATACACATCATTCCAAAAAAACTTTTTTCTTTTCTTAGAGTTATTTACAAATGATTCAACTTTAGCTTTGTTAAGATAAAAAGTTGTCTCGTTAAACCTTTTAAACTCTGCTCGAGTACTCTTATTTTCTCCTGTCTCTTCTTTAGATTTAGTTTCCTCTTCAGGACTCTCTTGTACATTATCTCGTATGGCTTCATACGAACTTACTGCAAGTTCTTTTGCCTTATCTATTACACCGCATCCAGAAAATATCACACTAAATAAAACTAAAAACAATATACTTCTCATACCCAACCCTTCTCTTATTTTGTTAATTTTACTATTTATAAACTTCATAGTTTCTTTTTATTTATACCCATGAAGAGGATCCCATTCACCCCATCCCCAGTAAGGATTTGGATCTATCGTATACCCTTTTAACTTCTGTAAATGAACAAACTCTTTAAACTCTTCCACATTTTGGATAACTGACTTTGCTCCATTAGGTACATACCCCACCATTGGAAAATCTGGTACTGAATCTTTATTCATAAAACTATTTTCTCCACCATGATGCACTAAGTTTCTATCAGGATATGCATCTGACTTCAGTCCTTTGTTTATTGCGGCTACCGTTCCCATTTCATTTGCATCTATATTTCCCATAAGTCCATCATTTTGTAAAATTTTATTACCTTTTTTTGAACCTACCATTGCTAAATCTATATCTGCTGCTAAACCATTTCCTTTCATATCTGTAAGTATTTCAAATGGTATCGCCTTATCAACATCATATTTTTTCAGTAAATCTTCACTTATCTCTACTAGATTCTCATCAAGAAGTCTTCCATCAGCAGACTTAAATACCGCTATTGATTCCGTACTTCCTTTTTTAAAAATTTCTACACCCTTTAGTTCCATACCACCTCGAGTTACGACAAGCTGTTTTTTCCCCACCATTTGAGGTGTAATTGTATATTTTTTGCCATCTACAATCACATCTGTTGTTTGGAGACTCTCATCCACCTTTCTTTGAAACTTTGCTATTTCTTCAGGGTCTGTCATTTTTGAAAACTTCTGTTTTGCTGGAACATAACCACTTGCTATTCCACTATCTGCACTCTTTCCTTTGACATTCATACCCTTGGTATATGCACCCTCGGCAAGTCTGTCTGCTAAGTCAGGACTTGTAGGTCTTGTAACAATCACCTCGTCTAAATCATTTGCAACATCTGCGATTTTATCACCCATAGTATCACCAAGAGGGTTATCTCTTCTTAATGTTTTTTCCAATTTTTCTTGAGAGATTTTAATCAACTTATCTCTAGCAGCCTTATCTAAAGATGCTAACTTATTTGCCTCTCTAATTTTTTGGTAATAAAAGTCTCGCCATTTAAGTACTTCTTCACTAGGTGTCTTTTTTGAGAGTTCATCTAAATACTGTAATGCTTCTTTTCTTGTTTTTGAGAGCTTTGTAATTGTTTTTTTAGGCGCACCACTCACTGCTGCCATTAACTTTCCCAAAGATTCAGCAATAGCAGGATTTCTCTTGATTGCTTGTATAATTAAATCAGGTGCTACTAATGAGACTAATGTTAAACCTGCCTCAAACGAAGACAACTCTCTTCCAGTTAAATCCTTACCCGTAGCTAAAGCTACTATGTCTATGGCATCTCCAACCACAGGAAGCCCTGAGGACAACTCTGCTATTAACTCTTGTTCTGCTTGTAACTTTTCAGCTTGAGCGATAAGGGCATCTGCATCGGCGGACTGTATAGTTCTTAAGGCATCTACATATTTTTTAAATTCTTCATATGATTTTTGTGCACTTTTTTGACTTATAGCTTTTATAAACTGGAGGGTAGTTTTTTTATAAAAAGTCACTCTTTGTGCCTGTTCTTCCGATTTTTCTTCTTGGATTTTTGCATAGTTTGAACCAGTTATGTCAAACCATTTTTTAAAACTATTAACAGTATTAATAGCTTGGAGTGAATCTTCTTTTACAAAGTCACTTCTTAAAATAACTTTTTTACTAAGCTTGTAAAGAGACTCTAACCTTTCAATGTCTAGTCCATTTATTTCAGCTATTTTATATGCACTTTTGAGCCCACCTTGAAGTGCATTAATAGAAGACTCATCATCCAGAGCTATGGCATCCATATATTCGAGTTCTTTTTTCATTTGAGTATCTATATAGACCTTCACATCTGCAAATAAAGTTCTATTTTTTTCATAGAGTTCATCCAATCTTTTTGTATCTATTTCATCTACACTTGCAAATAAAGAGCTAACTAAAAATATATAAAGCATAAAGTATTTCATATTATTGCCCTTTTATAGAAAAGACTTCTCCCGATTCCGCTGGGTATAAATCTGCAGAAATAAGGTCAATAGTATTTTCTCTTATTTTAAACTTAGCATTTTTTAAAGTATACTTTTTTGAAACTATTTTCGGAGTGCTATTTGCAATAAAAGCATACGCACCAAAAAAATCTATGTATATCTCTAAAGTGTTTTTATAATGAATAAAATTAGATGCTACAAATGTTCGAACTTGTTTATTAAAAACTAGAGAAAAAGCTTCTTCAAGGAGTAAAATTTCATTCAGTTTTTTTGGATTCTCTTTAAAAAGTTTATCAAACTCTAACCAAGTGTCATACATCAATTTTGATTGTAAATTATCGGAAATTTTATCTTCTTTTATTCTTATATCTTTATACGACATCAAATCCTCATATAAAAAACTTCCCATATACATACTATCATTTGCTAATGATGTTAAGGTAAGCATTATATATATTATAAAACATCTCATCTTCTATCCTTATTTTTTACTCTAACACACAGTTCTTCATAAGTTTTTTCTTTGTATTTTTTAAATCAAAAACCCCTAAGCATTCATAAGTTCGTCTTTCATTAAAAATATATACTTCATAATACCCATGCCGCTGTGTCGCATAAAATAAATAATTACTGTCCACCGTAAATTTAAATATTACATTTTCTATAAAACTGTCATCAATTTTACTAATTAATATGAGTTTATCTTTTTTATCTTTTACTTCATAGATAGTAAAGGCATACCATTGTTTATACTCATCGTATGAAAAAGCAGCCTTAAATTCGTTATTTGGACTCATTTTAAAGTAGATTGTGTGCGGGTTAGTGTCTATGTTTTTAGCTACAAGGGATGTTGATAGAAAAAACAAGATAATCAAAAAATATACTTTAGTCATTTCAAAGTATATCTAAGATTTGAAAAGAGTAGCTTAGTAACTACCTTTTTCTATAAAGTACTACATAACTCCAGATTCGTACTGGTCACGCATTCTTTGCTTCTCAGCTTCTCTTTTTGTTTTTGCCGCTAATTTAGCGTGGTATTTTTTCACATCAAACCCAAACCAAATGAGTATAGGAGAGGCTACAAAAACTGATGAATATGTTCCAACTACAACACCAACTAACAGCGTAAATGCAAAAGGATTAATGATTTCACCACCAAACATAAACAAGGTAAAGACAACAAAAAATGTTGTTAAAGACGTTAAGGTTGTACGCGCTAAGGTACGGGTAACAGATTCATTTACAATGTCCGTTAAGTCAGTTTTTCTCGAACTTGTTACCCCTTCACGAATTCTATCAAAAACAATAATAGTATCATTTAAAGAATACCCTAAAATCGTAAGTAAGGCGGCTAATACATCAAGATTCACTTCAAGTCCTATCAGCGTTATAGCACCTAAAGCAATAGATACATCATGAATAAGTGCGATAATAGACGCAACTGCAAAACGCCACTCAAATCGAAATGCTACATAAATTAAAATACCGATTACTGCTAAAATAAGAGACATAATCCCTTTCTCTTTTAGCTCTGCACCAACAGTTGGTCCAACAATATCAACACGTCGTATCTCAAAGTTACCTGTACCCTTCAGTGCCTCACGTGTTATATCACCAATATCTTCTGTTACGCTCCCAGAAGTTGTTTTCATTCGAATAACAACCTCGTCTACTGAGCCGAACTCGGTTATTGACGCGGATCCAAAGATTTCATTTGCCTTTAATTTTGCTCGCATTTTATCTATAGGAGCAGCTGTATCGTACTTTACTTGAACAATTGTTCCACCAGCAAAGTCTACACCATAGTTTAAGCCTTTCGTAAAAAGTAGTGCATACGAGGCTAAAAGAATCACAACAGAAAAAACAAAAGCAAATTTTGATTTTCCCATGAAATTAAAGGTTCTTGTATATTTAAAAAATTCCATAATTACCCTTTAATCCCAAACCAGAAACGGTTATTTTTACTTTTTTGTATTCTCTTCTCAAGCATCTGATAAATTCCATGCGTGCCTAAAATTGCTGTAAGCATTGAAGCTAAGATTCCTATACTTATCGTGATAGCGAAACCTTTAATAGCACCAGTTCCATACGCGTACAATACAACTGCTGCTATAAGCGTTGTAATGTTTGCATCTAAGATAGCGCGCATTGCATTTGCATACCCATCTTCTATGGCCTTATGCATTGACTTGCCTTGATACACAAGTTCACGTATACGTTCTGAAATAATAACATTTGCATCCACTGCCATACCAACTGTAAGAACAATTCCAGCCATACCAGGAAGCGTTAATGTAGCTCCAAAAAGTGACATTACGGCTAAAATAATAAACAAGTTTGAGATGAGTGCAAGGTTTGCTATAACGCCAGCCATACGGTAATACACAAGCATGAAGATGATAACTAAAATAAAACCACCTACAAGAGCTATCATACTTGATTGAATAGAATCAGCACCTAAACTTGGTCCAACCGAGCGTTTTTCCATTAAATAAATAGGAGCTAGTAAGGCTCCTGAACGTAAAGCAATTGCTAAATCTTTTGCTTCTAAAACAGTATAGTTTCCAGAAATCTGTCCACTACCGCCACCAATACGTTCGTTAATCACTGGATCAGAATATACCTTGCCATCAAGAACAACTGCAAGTCTTTTTCCAACACTTCGCCCAGTAAAATCGCCAAAAATTTCAGCACCCTCAGCATTTAACTTAAAGTTAATAAGTGGACGATTATTTTGATCAAAACCCATGTTTGCATCTGTTAGCATTGAGCCATCAAGAATTGGAATCTCACGTACGAGATATTTAATCTCTGGATTTTTTGCATCTTCTAAAATTACATCGCCGTACTCTGCAGCATCGCTATCACTCATAGTGTATACACGAGAGGCTCTTGCTTCATCAACTTCCATAAGTTCAAGTTTTGCTGCACGAGATATAAGTTCACGTGCTCGTTGCTCTTCTTCTTGTGTTTTTATCCCTGCAAGTTGCACAAGGATTTTATCTTCGCCTTGTCTTGCAACAACAGGTTCCGCTAAACCAAATTGGTCCAGTCTATTTCTAATAGTCTCAATAGCTTGGGAAATTGCTTCTTTCTCAGTTCTTACTGCCTCTTCCTCGGTTAAGCTAAGTGTAAAGCTTTCTCCGTTTAAAACAATGTTTAAGCCTTCTATCTCTTGGATAAAAGTTTGCACCTGTGCAATATCGTCTTCATCTAAAAGAGTAAAGGTAATCTCTGTGTCATCAAAATTTAAGGCATCTACTAAAATATCATTTCTATTAGAAAAATGTTTGATACTTGCGGCGATAGACTTAATTCGAGATTTTGTAGCTTCTTCAGTTTTTACACCAAGAAGCATATAAAGCCCACCTTGCAAGTCAAGACCCAATGTGACTTTTTTTCCACTCTCCATCTGCAAAAGAGATGGCATAGAAAAAGAAACTCCAAAGATTATCGCTAAGGCGAAGATA
>JAESSH010000001.1 GCA_016764205.1 Sulfurimonas sp. | reverse complement strand
TAAAAAAAGCAAGAAAAATAGACAGTATTACAAAAATAAATGCTGAATATCAACTTGTACAAAGAGCCTTAAGCATCCAAATGAGAAAGATAGATTCTAATTTTGAGACAGTTGCACTTAGTATCCAAAACAGAGGGGTAAACCAATGCTCTCAGCACTAATAGCCTTAGAAATCGCAGGAAAGTTAAATCGTATTTCCATAGATACTCGAAGCATAATTAAAGAATACGCTCTTGGCGAGGAAGAACCTTCCATAGAGGAATTAACGCGTATAGCCAAGTATCAAGGTTTTCGAAGTAGTATTAAAAAACTTCCGCTAGAGAAGATTATAAAAAACTATCCACTACCAGCTATTATTTTAAAAAAAGATAGTACTTATATGAGTATTATTCAGGTAAATGAAGAAAAAAAAGAGCTTCTCGTGTTTGATGCTATTTCTAAAGAACCGTATGTAATGTCGTATGAAGAGTGCGAAAGTATAAGTAGTGGCAAGTCTATAGTACTCAAACACAAGATGTTCTCCCAGCAGGTAAAGTTTGGCTTTGGATGGTTTTACACACAAATGTTAAACTATAAAAAGATTATAGGCGAGGTTCTCATTGCCTCATTTATCTTACAGTTGTTTGGTTTGGTGACACCACTTTTTACGCAGGTGATTTTAGATAAAGTTTTAGTACATAGGTCGATGACAACACTTGATGTTTTAGCCATAGCTTTTGTCGCGGTGGCATTTTTTGATTTTCTTATTAACCTCATTAGAAACTATATATTTGTTCACACGACATCAAAGATAGACGCAAAGCTTGGAGCAAAATTATTTCGTCATCTCCTAGATTTACCAATAGCATACTTTGAAAAAAGAAAGGTTGGAAATATTATCGCTAGGGTTCGTGAACTTGACACCATTCGTGATTTTATTGCGAACAAGTCCATAAGTGTGATTTTGGATGTACTTTTTTCAGGTGTATTTGTTGCTGTAATGCTTTTATATAGTGTAAAACTAACCATGCTTGTTTTAGCATTTGTGACAGTTATAGGGCTAATATACTTTTTTATTACCCCACAACTTAGAAAGAGACTTGAAGAAAAGTTTCAAATGGGTGCACAGTCAAATGCTTACTTAGTTGAAGCTGTAACAGGTGTGCAAACTGTAAAGTCTTTAGCTCTTGAAGGTTCAATGCAACGTAGGTGGGAAGACTATCTTGCTAAGTATGTAAACTCTAGTTTTCATCTAAGTAACTTGTCCAACATTCTTGGTGGAATCTCAGGCATGCTACAAAAACTAATGACAATTTCAATGTTATATGTTGGTGTTTCTTTAGTTTTAGAAGGAAAGTTAAGTGTTGGTCAGCTCATCGCTTTTCAAATGTTCGCAAACCAGTTTAGTGGTCCAGTACTTCGTTTAGTAAACTTATGGAATGAGTTTCAGCAAACGCTACTCTCAGTAGATAGACTTGGAGACATTTTAAATACCCCAACTGAGCAAAAAAATGACAAGGCGATTACACTGTCAAAACTAGAAGGAAGTGTAAGGTTTGATAATATTAGTTTTTCATACTCTCCAGATATGCCAAATGTTATTAACGGAGTAAGTGCCGATTTTAAAGAAGGACAAAGCATTGGTTTAGTTGGGAGAAGTGGAAGTGGAAAAAGTACTATAACAAAACTAATCCAAAGGCTCTACATTCCAAATAGTGGAACAATTTATATAGACAATGTAGATATACGGCATATGAATCCTAAATGGCTTCGAAATAACATAGGAGTAGTTCTTCAAGAGAATTTTCTCTTTAGTGGAACTATCCAAGATAATATCTCACTCTCACGTCCTGATGCTCCTATGGAGCATATTATTCATGCTGCTACAATGGCTGGAGCACATGAGTTTATTAGTGAACTTCCAGAAGGTTATGACACACAGGTTGGTGAACGTGGTGGTTCACTCTCAGGTGGTCAGCGTCAACGAGTGGCGATTGCCAGAGCCCTCATAATCAATCCGCGAATACTGATATTCGACGAGGCTACATCTGCCCTTGATTATGAATCTGAAAAAATCATTCAAAACAATATGAAGCTTATTAAGGATGGAAGAACTATGTTTATAGTCGCACATAGATTAACAACAGTTAAAAATTGTGATGTAATTTTAGTGATGGATAGAGGAAGTGTTGTTGAGCGTGGTACACATGATGAACTTATAAAGATGCAAGGCTATTATTATAGGCTTTACACACAACAGGATTAAATATGAAAATATTTCACACAAAAGATAAACATGAGTTTAAACCATTACTTGTTGAAATAGAAGACCGACCTATAAACCCACTTGGACGTATTTTACTTTGGACTGTAATTGTATTTATGACTTTAAGTTCAATTTGGTTGTATCTGGGNAAAATAGATATTGTTGTGAGTGCGAGAGGAAAAGTTATGCCNCTTGGAGATGTCAAGATACTCCAACCAATAGAAACAGGAGTGGTAAGTAAAATACTTATTAAAGAAGGTCNGTTTGTTTTAAAAGGACANGTNTTAATAGAAATAGATCCTTCNGTAACAGAGACAGANTTAGAATCAAAGCAAAAAAATCTTGAACTTTTAGAAGTCGAGACAACAAGAATTATGGCACTCATCCAAGAAAAAGAATTTGTGATGAGTACAGAAATTAAAGATGCTNCATTATTAGCTACACAGAAGTTGATTTTTAAAACTAAAAAACAAGCCTTTAAACAACAACAACTGCTCATAAAAAAACAAATACTTCAAATAAAAGAACAAGTAAAGTCGAGTAAAATAGATAGAAGTCGTCTACTTCAACATAGGGATAATGCTAAACACAGAGAGAAGAACTTACTCGAAGTGATAGATATAATTGTACGAAGCGAATACGATGATGTACATAAAGAAGTGATAGAGCATGAAGAACAAATTCGTATGAAAAATCATGAAATAATGCAACTAAAAGAAAAGTTAAATGAACTAGATGAACAAAATCTTTTAATAAGACAAGAATATCAAAACAAACTCCTAGAAGAGCTTACACTCAAACGTAAAGAAGCAACACTTTTAAAAGTGGAGATAGAATCTATTAAGTTTAGAAAAGCCAAACAAAAGATAACTTCACCTGTAGATGGCTACGTATCAAGACTAATGATACACACGATAGGAGGGGTTGTGACTCCAGCTGAAAAACTCATCTCTATTGTTCCAAAGAANGTGCCTCTCGTTATTAAAGCAACTGTTCTTAATCAAGACATTGGTTTCATAAAAGAAGCAATGGAGGCAGCAATTAAAATCGACACCTTCAACTTTCAAAAATACGGACTCATTCCTGCAACGGTAACACATGTAGCTGATGATGCAATAGATGATGAAAAACTCGGAGCAATTTATGAGATATATTTAGAACCAGAAACAACATCCCTGATGGTAAATGGTAAGGAAGTTCATTTAACCGTAGGAATGAGTGTTACAGCAGAATTAAAAGTAGGAACAAGACGTGTCATAGAGTTCTTTATTTACCCACTCATCAAGTACTTAGATGAGGGTATGAGTGTTAGGTAGATTAAGCTTATGTTATGTATATATATATTCACATAATCTAGTATAAGCAGATTATCTATATAGTAAGATACTAAAAATGTATTAATTAATGTATAATACTAATCATGGATATATTTGACATTAAAAATAANATCAATACAACTGTTTTTACTCATGAAATGCTTTACGATTCTTTAATTAATTCATTCTCTAATATAAATGAGAAAATATCACAAATGGTAAAAAAAGAAGATATTATAAGATTAAAGCGTGGTATATACATATTCAATCAAAAGTATCAAGATTCATTCATAGATAAAATATCAGTAGCGAATATGCTTTATGTTCCATCTTATGTATCATTTGAATATGCACTATCATATTATGGTCTTATTCCAGAGAGAGTTTATGAGGTTACATCAGCATCTATAAGAGCTAAAAGAACATATGAAACATCAATAGGACGGTTTAGTTATAGGAGGGTTCCACTCAAAGCATTTTCTGTTGGTATAGATTGGTTGTATGATGAAGAGCTTGGTGGAAGATTAATAGCAACTAAAGAAAAAGCTCTTTGTGACAAAGTTAGAAGTGAAAAAAAACTTGGTAAATTAACACAAGAAAAATTATGGAGTTACTTTATTAATGATCTTAGAATAGAATCTGATGAGTTGATAAAGCTTGATGTTGAACTTGTTAGAGATATAGCAATGGCATATAACTCAAGGAAATTAAGAGATATTGGAGTTATTATCGCTAAAAGGAAAAAAAGTGGCTAATACAAATCCAGCAATATTAAAAATGCTTCAAAGATATGATTTATCAAGTGAGGAGAGTGCATACGAAGCCCTTAGAGAGATTTTACAAGAGATAGTATTACTTGGTCTTGCCGATGCTGGCTTTTTTAATAAAGCAGTATTTTATGGTGGTACAGCTTTAAGAATATTATATAAGCTGCCAAGATTCTCTGAAGACTTGGACTTTTCATTAATAGAGCATGATATGGATTTTGATTTAAGTAAATATGAATCTTCTGTAGTTGAAATGTTGGCTACATTTGGATTTGAAGTTGATATAATCACTAAGAGTAAAGACTCTAGTATTCAATCAGCATTTTTAAAAGGTAATACTCTAAAACACCTTATTGAAATTAATACTCCAAAAGATATTAGAGAGAGATTTCCTAAAAATAAACTTGTTAAAATTAAGTTTGAAGTGGATACTAACCCACCGCTTGAGTTTAAAAGTGAGAAAAAATTACTATTAGCACCAAGACCATTTATGATTAATTCCATGACCCAATCATCTCTTTTTGCAGGTAAGATGCATGCTATTCTTTGCAGAAAGTGGGCTAATAGACCAAAGGGTAGGGACTGGTATGATCTTGTTTGGTATATCTCTCAAAATATAGAGTTAGATATAAAGCATCTCAATGCTAGATTGCAACAAAATTGCAGGTTCCAAGATGAAAATGAGATGCATGTCCCTCAAGCTGTAGATAAAGAATTTGTTATAAAACTCTTACATAATAGAATAGACAATTTAGATATTAGTGCGGCGAAGGATGATGTAGTAAGATTTATATCTAATTCTAAAGAGCTTGATATTTGGAGTAAAGATTTTTTTAATATGTTGATAGAACAAATTCAATTTAAGTAATATAATGCAGAGCAAGTAACAGTAGAGGTGGAAATTAATCAAGTTCAAAGCTTGTCTTGATTTTCAGACCATTATACTAAATCATTTGCTAACATCTTTAACAAATGTTTTAATATTTTTACACTCAGTAGCAATATCTTCAAGATAGAGTTTAAAATCTCTATTAGCTTTAAACATAGATTAAATCTCTTTGCACATACTCTCTGATTTTTGGTTTAAGGGCGTCGATCCTGACTAAGTCTACTTTTTTATGAAAGAAACCTTCCAGCTCTGAAGCAATTTTCAGATATTTAAATAGTGATAATTTTATATCTTTATCAATGTTATAAAGTATATCAATATCACTATCTTTGGTTTCATCTCCTCGTGAGAATGAGCCAAATAAACCAATAAAATTTATACGAAATGTATTATGAAAATATGGTTGTCGTTCTTGTAAATAATGTATTATTTCATTCTTATTCATAGGTAATATTTCCAAATTTATTTTTATGATTATAACATAATCAAATTACTACTTAAGGTTAATGATTTTGCAAATATTTATGTTAGCTTGCCTCCCAGTTATCATTTTTTGTCATGAAGAATTTATTTTCACTATGCTGTTTTTTGATTATTTAAGAAAATTAACTTTTTAATAAATGGCATTTGAAAAACTTTTCAATCCGAAACGTTACCATAGTACACAAAGAGCAATAAAATAGAAAAAACATAATATAACAAATATATAAGGATATTGAATATCATTATGTCTTAAACAGTATTGCTACACCGAAGCTCATAGAAAATCTTCACCAAAGTAAATATATACATTGAATAATCCTGTGACGGGAACCGTGACATGAACTGCGACATTTTTCAGATATGCTTTAGAAACAAGAATAAATTTGTGGGAATGGTACCTTAGATGAAGAAAAATAACTTAAATTATTATATTAAAAATATTTATATGAATGTCAACAGAATCTTCACCTACATAGTAATAGCAATCCCCTTGCTATTTTTAACAAAATGTGGAGTTGAGAGTGTAGTGTACAACTCTAATAAAACTCCTGACATTAATCCAAACCCAAAAGAGAAGTTGAGGGTGTTTGGAAAGTTTCCATTTGAAGATGATGTGAAGATGGAAATAGCAATTCATTATATGAATAAAAATCCAAAGTGTGATAAAAAAATTTGGCTTGCAGGAACTCAGTTTCCACAACAAAGAATAAGAACATTCGTTACGAAAATAAACAAAGGGGTATTTGAATCAAATGTTTATTTAGATTCGTTCTTATCTGGAATATGTCAATGGGAAGCTTATAATATCTATGCACATATGCAGAGCAAGAGGGATGATATGACTGTAGGTAATGAAACAATAAAGAAAGGAGGTAAAGATATTACATATATCCCTATAGGTGCAAAAAGAAAGGATAATATGAAAACTTTAGAATATGCTGGAATAAGAAAAGCAAATAAAGTTCGTATAGGTACTATAGCTTTTGAAAATTTTCAAAAGCAAGGAAAACCTCTTGATGTGGAGTGTAAAAGAGAAAAAAGATATAAAGATAGAGCATCATTATTTGAGGTTAGTTGGACAAGTTTAGAATGTTATTACATTAATGAAGATAATAGAGTGAGAAGAGCTTCTGAATTATTACCTAATGTTTTAAGCTCACAAAAAATAGTAGAAATAAATTTCATAGATAAAGGATGGGAAAAATAATGGGAAAAATTACAGCAATAGATGGAGCAAAATAGCTGAGGCAGTTTATGAATTCGAGGTTCCAGCAGGATACACACTTTCAAAATCATATTCTAATTTAAGTACAGACCTTCAAATGGCATTATATAAGAATTCGAAAACTGATAACTATGTGGTCGCCTTTAGAGGTACCTCAAGCTTAACTGATTTTCTTGTAGATGTAGAGATGGGTCTTACTATATATCTTGATAGCTACATCGGAAGTCAGTTTATTCAAGCTGGTGTAATTTTATCCGAGTGGATTAATGACTTTCCCTTATCTTCTGGTAACACTACAATAGTCGGACATTCCCTTGGTGGTTCATTAGCACAATACTTTGGTGCAAATACTGGGTTTGAGACTTTGGCTTATAACCCATATGGTGTAGGAGAAAAATTCGAAGGTGGTTCACACACCAACATTAGTAACTATATTACGATGCATGACCCTGTAAGTAGTATTATTGGAAGTAAAATGCTAGGAACTACTTATATGCTGCAAGATGAAAGTTTATTTGCTCTAGCTGGACATGGTATTGCAAACTTTACAAGTACAGATAATTGGGTGAGAGGGTATTCGATAATAGATAGCCCTCACGATGTTGATGTGATG
>JAESSH010000074.1 GCA_016764205.1 Sulfurimonas sp. | reverse complement strand
AAATGAACAAAGCCATAGACGAAAGCCGTGAAGACGTTGGTGAATTTGCCCCGCGCATTGTCACCATCAAAATCCCGGTTGATAAAATCCGCGACGTTATCGGTACGGGCGGCAAGGTTATCCGCGAAATCGTTGAAGTTACGGGAGCGCGTGTTAGCGTTGAGGACGACGGCACGATCAAACTGGCGTCCAGTGATGCGGCTTCTATCGAAGCGGCCAAAGACTGGATTGAAGGTCTGACCGCAGAGCCGGAAGAAGGCGTGATCTATAAAGGTAAAGTGGTCAAAGTTATGGACTTCGGTGCATTCGTGAACTTCTTTGGCAAACGCGACGGTCTTGTTCATGTGAGCCAGATTGTGTCTGAGCGGGTCGAGCATCCGAAAGACCATTTGTCCGAAGGCGACGAAGTTTATGTCAAGCTTATGGGTTTTGACAAACGCGGCAAAGTCCGGCTTTCCATGAAAGTCGTTGACCAGAAAAGCCACATCAACCTCAATACCATCAGCAGCTAAATAATATGCAGTCGTTAAACCAGCAGGACCAGCACCAACTACAGCTACTTTTTTTCCATTACTTGGCTTCTTCTCCATAGGATGAAAAAAGTCATATCCATGTTCAGTTTCCCAATCCGCACCAAGACGCTTGAGTGCCATAATAGAGATTGGTTCATCAAGATTCGTTCTACGACAAGCATCCTCACATGGATGAGGACAAACACGACCACAAGTATGTGCTAATGGCATAGTTTGGCGTGTAGCTTCTAAAGAATCATCAAAACGTAAATCTCTGACTCCTTCAATGTATCCAGGAATATCAACCTTAGAAGGACAGGCATCTGTACAAGGAGCCGTGATTTTGGCAATGTAACTAATACTATCTTCATAATGTTTTGATTTTTTATGATTGTTAATACAATCCATAAAAGTATCATCAAAATGCTCCATTAAGTCAAGTATAGGATTTGGAACAGTCTTTCCAATCTCACACTTTGAGGTAATTTGCATACTTTTACCAATGTCTTTTAAATGGTCTAAATCAGATACAACACCTTCACCACGCGCAATCTTATCCAATGTATCATAAAGAATCTGTCCACCCCATCTACCAGGGGCACATCTTCCACATGCTTCAGAATAAACTTGATACTGTGCAGCATATTCCATCGCTAAACGGATAACATCTACATTTTCATCAAATAATGCTACACCATCCCATCCTATAAAAGCACGAGAGTCACGGTGATCATCATATGTCGCGGGTAAATTATAAGCTGACTCTTCCCACTCTTCCTGAGATTTGCCTATATTATTTATAAACTCCCCATTCCAAGTTGAAAAATAAACTTTACTCATAATATCATCCTATTTTTTTAAAACGATAGTCCAATCGACTTCGTTAAATTTTAAAGAGTTCATTAACTCATAGCCACATTCTTTTGCTAAATCTGCTGATCTTTGAACCGGTGTAAAATCACCAATTTCAAATAAAAATATAGCAATTTCGCCTGCTTTATGTTCGCCTAATATTTCTTTCATACGAGGTTCAAAGGCATTTTCTAAATGTCTTAAATCATATCTCTTCATATTTCTCTCCTTATACAAAGAAATGAATTCTTTGCAAAATTCTCCTCACAAAAGCTACATCCTTGAATGAGAAAAAAATTATTTACATGTATCATCGATCAACTTCTCCAAATACTATGTTTGTTGTTCCAATAATAGAAACAACATCTGGAATATAATGACCGGGTAAAAGGTCAGTTAAAATCCCTGTATGCCAAAATGATGGAGCACGTAGTTTAAGCCTATATGGATACGGTCCACCTTGTGAATTAATAAAAAATCCAAGTTCACCTTTTGGGGATTCAGTTGCTACATATACTTCACCAACTGGAGGTCTCATACCTTGTGTTACAAGAACAAAATGTTGCATCAACGAATAGTTTTGCGTCATAATATCTAGTTTAGGTGCTGAAATATACTTTGGTGAATGTGCCATTAAGTCTGTCTCATTATTTTTAACACACTCTTCATACATTGCTATTGTTTGATAAAGAATCTTCGCAGTTTCTCGCATCTCTTGCATATATACACGATAACGAGCATAATTATCACCCTTATCCGACCAAGGAACATCAAATTCTATCTCATCATAAAGCTCATACGGCTCTTCTTTACGAATATCCCATTTGAATCCAGAAGCTCGAAGCATTGGACCTGTACAACCCCACGAAAGAGCCATTTCTTTTGAAACAACTCCAACATCTTCCATTCTCATTAACCAGATTCTATTTGTATCAAGTAAATCTTCATAATCTTTAATATTTTGAGGAAGTTTATTTAAAAATACTCTTAATTCCTCAAGAAAAGAATCTTGAATATCTAAAGGAACTCCTCCGATTCTAATCGCAGCATGTGTTAATCTTGCTCCACAATAGCCTTCAATAATATCCATCAAATATTCTCTTTCACGGAAAGCGAAAAGAAATACTGTCATAGCACCAATATCCAGAGCAGTTGTAGCCAACCAAAAAAGATGAGACATTAAACGGTTAATCTCTAAGAGCATCATACGAATAACTTTTGCACGACGAGGAACTTCCAAACCAATAAGTTTTTCAACCGCAAGTGCAAAACCATAATTGTTTGATGATGAAGCAATATAATCCATTCTGTCAGTAGTAGGCATAAATTCATTATAAATCATATTTTCAGCCATTTTTTCCATACCACGATGGAGGTAACCAATATCAGGATGTGCTTTAACAATTTGTTCTTGTTGTAAGTGAAGCATTAAACGTAATTGACCATGCGCAGAAGGATGCTGAGGACCAAAGTTTAATACCAGTTCATTATCTTCTCTATCAAAAGTAATATTTTCAAAGAAAGGTGTTAATCTATTTTTTATTTGTGCCATATTTTACTACCCTATCTTTGCGGATCATCAATTATTTTCGATGTCTTTTTATCAAATTTTGTAACCATAAATACCCCACCTTCTTCTTGGTAAGATTGTACTGTAGGTTCTTCATCACCTGTGATTTTAACTCCCTTAGGAACTTCATATCCTAAACGAGCAAAACGCTCAGAATCGTATCTATCTACTCTTGCAGTATCACGAATTTCTGGTCCGATTATAGAACGAGCTTCTTTTCCATATATTTTGTCTACCTCATACCAAGCAGCAAATTCATCGCCCTCTAATGGATATGTTTTAAGGAGTGGATTTCCTTGCCAGTCATATGGCATAAGAATTCTTTTCATAAATGGATGATTGTTTGCTTCTATGCCAAACATATCAAACATTTCTCGCTCAGACCAGTCCGCAGAACGAAAAAGTTTTTCTACAGAATCAACAGCTTGACCATTTTTAATAAAAAATTTAATACGAACGCGCTTACGTTTGTTCATACTTAGCATTTGATAAAAAATTTCAAATGTATCATCTTTTGCTAACCAGTCAATTGCAGACATCTCTGTAAGTTGTGTATACTCAAGCTCATCTCTCATAAATTCAAGTACACTATAAATATCTTTTGCATTAATATAAACAACCATATTTTGAACTTGAATAAAAGACTCTTTTACCTCAAATTTAGCAGCGAGTGCAGCTAGGTCTGCTGTAAATACTTCATCTGTTGCTACATCTTGTTTAGGCACTTGTGGAGATACGTAAAATCTATCTGTGTAATATGCTTTGGCTTGTACATCATCTTTTGGTATATACGCTCTCATTACATTAACCTTTTTGTTTTTTGCGCCCTTGAAGCGTGGTTAGCACGGATTTTTTTCTGTAGTAACATCACACCATACTGAAGCGTTTCGGGACGAGGTGCACAACCAGGAAGATATAAATCCACAGGAATAACTCTATCGCAACCTTGAACAGTTGAATAAGTGTTAAACATACCACCTGTATTTGCACATGAACCCATAGAAATAACCCATCTTGGTTCTGTCATTTGGTCATACAAACGCTTAATAAACTCTGCATGCTTTTTTGTAAGCGTTCCTGCAACAATCATAACATCTGCCTGACGAGGAGAAGCACGAAAAATCGTACCATAACGGTCAAAGTCAAAACGTGAAGCTCCTGAAGCCATCATTTCAATACCGCAACATGCAAGACCATAGGTTAATGCCCATATTGAATTTGAACGACCCCAGTTTACTATTTTATCTATACTTGTTAGTGCGACTGGAAGTCCACCATTTTGTGTATAATTTACCTTATGTTGTGCCATTCGAGTGCTCCTTTTTTCCACGCATATATAAAACCTACTGTTAATAATAAAATAAACATTAACATTTCAACAAAACCAAACCAACCTAAAAGTTTAAAATCTACTGCCCATGGAAACATAAAAACGATTTCAACATCAAACAAAAGAAACAAAAGTGCAAATAAATAAAATTGTGGTGATATTCTATTTGGTTGTTTTGTTACTTCTGGTCCACATTCATAAACCGATAATTTAATTTTTTCACTATCTTTAGCAGCAAGTGCACGAGACGCTAAACGAGCGATTATTGTTGTTGCTGTGAATGCACCAAATGTTACGACAAAGAGTACAAAAACGCCAAAATACGGATTTGCAGTTACAATATGATCCATATTACCTACCTTTAGAATGAAAGCAAAATCTTTGAAGATTTAACCTTTTTAATATTTGTTTTCTTACATTATTTAAAGTAAAATATTTCTCTTTAAATAGAAGAAAAAACAGTTATTTGCACTATATCTAAATGTGTATTAAAAAAAAGTTATGAGAAGCGAAAGAAAAGGGGAGTGTCACTAAACGCAACACTATTTATTTAAAAAACCAACGGATTTTTCATTATCAAAGCTCGCATCTTTCTCACGAGTAATCTCATTTTCGAAATCTTTTAAACGAAAGAGTGGTTTATCCATCACAGCAATCCTATAGGCTGTATTCTTTACAACCAAACTTATTTGTCCACCTGTTAAAGAGTACTTTGCTAAGGCTTTTGGTGTAACATCTTTGGCATAAGGTGCGTCGGTTGGTAACATCAGTTTCCAAAGCTTCTCACGTTGTGCCTCATTTGGTTTTTTAAACTCTATTTTATAATTAAACCTTCTTGAGAATGCCTTATCAATGTTTTCAAGTAAGTTGGTAGTTGCGATAAGCATACCTTTAAAGTTTTCGATTTGCTCTAAAAAGATATTTTGCATTTGGTTATGCATCTGATCTGATCCAGTAATTGTTCCACTCGAACGCGCGCCCAAAAATTGGTCAGCCTCATTAAGTAATAATATAGGTTCTGTTTTTGTTTTTTCACATAACTCATAAAAAGAATCAAAAATTTTACGAACATTCTTCTCACTTTCCCCAACATACATAGAAAGAATTTTTGAACAATCAAAGGCAAGAACCTGTCTCTTTAAAGATTTAGCAAGGGAATACGCTGTCATAGTCTTTCCAGTTCCTGCTGCACCATAAAAAATAATCCTAGCATCTATTCCACTTTTTTTGTCTTTAACTCCCCATTCGATTAAACGACCTATAACTGTTTTATCCACTTGTTTCATTAAGTTACGTAAAGTTTCTTCTGTGTTTTTATTTAAAACAACATCTTCTAACGAAGTCACTGGTTCTATAAGTTCAAAAATATCTTGTTCGTGGATAAGCGCATTTAACTTTAAACGTCTTACTTTTTTATTTTTTTTCGGATGTATAATACTTTGGAGCACCTCATCAACAATGAAAAAGGCACGCGTTATCCCACCAAAAGGGTTTAACATCTCTTCATAATCAATTATTCCCTCATTGATAAGGTTCGCACCATCCTCTAGCAAGGCTCGATTTTTAATTTTGTCGTATTCATCTGCAGATATGAGCTCTATTAAAGCATTCATTTCACGTAGAGATGCGTCTGTCGCTGCGTACTCTTCGCGTAAAAGTGCAATAAAAATAACCTGCTCTTTTATATCCATTTTCTTTTGTTTAAAAAATTTGTCCAAGACTAATTTTTCTGAGGTTTGAACTACTCTTTCTTCTATACGTTTTTCAAGTAAGTTAAGCTTNTTTTGAACTCTATCGATTCGTAAGGAATGTTCATGAACATTTTGACGTATTACACTCATTTTTTGGTACAACTCAATTCTAAAAAATTGATCTTGTAAATATTCCAAATGATCTGCATATGGCTTAACAGCTGGTANGTCTGATTCTAAGGTTCCATCTTGAAGAAGCCGTAAACATGAGGGAGAAAGTCCTACTGTTGTGTTAAGTAACTCTAAGGGTATTACTTCGGAAATTTTGACAGGAGTAAAGCTTTGTTGATGCAACCACCCAAGTTCTAAAAGATTCTTAATTTGCCCTAAATACTGTAAAAACTCATACTTTTCACTTCCATATAAATCTTGTAAAAGAGTAATGATTAATAAGTCATCTTCCCCTTCCATATACTTTTTTGCTAGATATTGAAGTATCTTTGCTTCATCTTCACTGCATTTTAAATGCTTAAAAATTGCAGCCTTTGTAACTGCTTTTGTTGAGAGAAAATTAATTAAACTCTTCATCTAAATCCTTTTATTTTTCAAATGAATATAATAATTCGATTTCATCACGCCAGATACTCTCATCTATAGTTTCAAGAACTAAAGGAATATCATCCATTCGAGAATCATTCATTATAAACCTAAAAGCATCTAAGCCTATCTCACCCTTACCTAAAGAGTGGTGTCTNTCTACCCTACTTCCNANNGGTGGTTTAGAATCATTAATATGCATACCCATTAAATACTCTGTTCCTACTATTTTATCAAAATTATCCCATGTTTCATCATAAGTTTCTCGTGTTCGTATATCATAACCTGCTGTAAACATATGACAGGTATCTATACAAACTCCTACCCGAGACTTATCTTCAACTTTATTTATAATATACGCTAAATGTTCAAACTTATANCCAAGATTTGTACCTTGACCTGATGTATTTTCTATGACTGCTTTTACATTCTTTGTTTTATCCAGTGCGTAGTTAATTGATTCTGCTATAAGGTCTAAACATTCATTTTCTATTTTTTGCACAAATTTTAAATCTCTTTTTTCAGCAGCCTTAAATTTTACAAGATGACTTCCTGGATGAAAATTCAATCTGTCAAGTCCTAAAATCTCACAACGCTCAAGCTCATCTATAAAAGCCACACGACTTTTTTCTAATTTCTCAGCATCAGGATTGCCTAGATTGATTAAATAACTGTCATGAGGAAGTATATGCTTAGGCTGTATCCCACTTTTTTCTAAAGCATCAAACCATGTATCTAGGGTTTTACTATCAAATGGTTTAGCATCCCATCTTTTTTGGTTTTTTGTAAAAAGAGCAAAGGCCTTTGCTCCTATCTCAGTAGCATTATTAACTGCATTAAAAACTCCACCACTTGCACTTGTATGTGCACCTATAAATTTTTTACTCATTGTGTATCCTTAATCTTAAATAATATTTTATTTTTTCTATCTTTAAACAAAATTGTTTTAGAATCTACTGTGTATTTTATATCTACATTTTGGGTACGTATTGTCTGCTCAAACCCAAATTTGTCTTTTACTAGATGTATACCCTTGTATATTGCCTGTCCTAAAAGTATATTTTGTAAAAGTTCACTAGGATAAAAAGGACTAAGGTATTCTTCGTTAAAGCTATCCTTACTCATACACCCTGCACCAATGCAGACCAGATGATTAATCGTTATTTTCTCTACAGGACTTCCTGCAATAAAAAGCTCAAGTTCTATAGCTTCATTTGTATTACGAATATATCCAATATCTGCAAATTTTATCTTAGGCGATTTAATAATAATTATTTTTGTTTTTGTAGTTTCATAGTTTTTGATACTACAGCCACTAAAAAAAACTACAAAAATTAAAACTAGGTATTTCATAAATGAATTGTAGCAAGATTTATATGACAAATTGAAAGAGATTTAAACGAAGTAAGATTTTTAAAGTAGAATTTAAATGTTCCCAACAAATACTTCTTGGAACAAACCAAACTTAGGAGGTCGCTTTTGAAGCGATTTTTGATAAAGTTTCACTTTAAGCTTGGAAGTTTTAAAGTGAGCTTCAAAATCCAAAGGTTTTAAACCCTTTGGATTTCTCCTACTTTTGGTATTATAACATTTAAAAGAAAAAAATGAAAATACATATAGATATAGATTGCTTTTTTGCAAGTGCTGCACGAATTGTTGATAAAAGCCTTGAAGGTAAAGCTATTGCCATTGGTGGAAGAAGCGATACAAAAATATTTTCTCGCGAAGCAAAAAAGCAGACTATAAATTTTGAGAACACTGGTAGCTTTGTTCCTACCTTTTATAAAACCTATGAGAAAAGCGATGACGACATAGAGTCTTTTAAAGATGAAAATGGAAATATTCGTGGTATTTTAACCACTTCATCTTATGAGGCAAGAGCCTATGGTATCAAAACAACAATGAGTATCAAAGAAGCACTCCAGCGTTGCCCTCACTTAATCATAAAAGCACCAAATATGTCTTTATACCAAAAACTCTCGCATGAACTTCATACATTTTTATCTTCAAGGATTCCACTCGTCGAACAAGCAAGTATTGATGAATTTTATGGTGATGTCAGTGGGTGGGTGAAAGATGAGGATATCCCTTGCTTTATCGACAACCTGCGTCATGAGATTAAAAAACATCTTAAGCTTCCTGTCTCTATTGGTGCATCCAAAACAAGATACATTGCAAAACTCGCGACGACNTATGCCAAACCTTTTGGATCTAAGACTATCTATGCACATAATTTTGATGCCTTNGTTAATCCCATCAAGGTTGGNGATTTTGCTGGAATCGGTAAGAGTATGTGTGCCAAATTAAAAGCTGTTCATATTCACACCCTTGGAGAACTCAGACAAAGACGTGGAACTATCGAGTCTTGGGGACCCTATGCAAAAGACTTATATAAGCGCGTAAGTGGCTTAAGTGATGCACCTATTAAAACAAGCCATAAAAGAAAATCTATTGGAATATCGAGAACATTTGATTCTCTGCATGATAGAGTTGAGTTAAAACGTCGTATTCATATTTTAGCACGTCATCTTAGTTTTGCAATTTTAGAGCTTCATGTCATTCCAACCGTATTTCATTTAAGTATCTCGTATGAAGGAGAACAAAAATCACATAAAAATATTTCCATTTGTGAAATCTTTACAGAAAAAAAGTTTGATTCACTTTGTGTACAACTTTTTAGGGATGCAGACATC
The DNA here is from genome assembly GCA_016764205.1 of Sulfurimonas sp. The sequence continues at coordinate 4,978 of JAESSH010000074.1, read as the reverse complement.
TATAAACGACTTCACGTCATACGCTTAAGTATTAACTGTTCTCGTTTTACACGAGATTCTAAAAAAGAATTATCACTCATAGGTTTTTCCGAAGAACAAGGACTCAAAAAACTTACTACTTCGATTCAAATACTTCGCAAAAAATATGGAATTGATATACTAAAATGGGCAAGTGAGTTTTAGTAATTTAATAAACTTTGGTACAATTTGTGTATGCCAAAACTATTAAATCAATTTCGTTCTTTTTACCTTAGGAATTATCCAGATGATATGGAAATTCAAATCGATTACTTTGCTGTTTTTGGTGGTCTTGGATGGGAAATAGATACGAGTATTCCTATTCTTATTTTAATAGAAAAGCATATACTAGAAAACTTCACAAGCTTAAACGAAAAGATTGAGGAATTAACACTTGGTGGGCAAAACAACAAACGACTTTTACGAGCCTTAGCCATAGGAGACAGAAGAATATTTTCAGCCTTCAGGCGAGCTGGGCTTAACAATGGTAATGGAGGGGCTGCTCTAAAATATCTCGAAGAAAAAGGTCTTGTTAGCATAGAATATTCACGAGAAGAGTCCCCAAAGAACTTGTATCCAAACAAAAAGCTTAAACGCTCTATTGCCCGACATAGAATCTCACATAAGGTACTTTTTTCACAGCCCTTTATACGATTCTGGTTTTATTTTATTGCTCCCTATACAAAAGATATTCTCCAAAAGAATTATGAAAATCTACTCCGTAATTTCGAGGAAAAACAAAACTCTTATACGAGCTTGGTTTTTGAAGAACTCTCAGAAGTTTTACTTAATTATCATATACGAGATTACCAAATCTTTAGCTCTGGAAGTTACTGGGATGCAAATATAGAAATTGACATCTTAACAATTACGGAAAATGACCTTATTTTTGTTGGAGAATGTAAGTGGACGAACCATCAGGTCAATAAAAAAGTACTTCATAAACTCTTAGAAAAATGTGAAAAATTAGACATAGAAGTGTACCAAATCGCACTCTTTTGTAAGCGAGGCTTTTCTAAAGAACTTACTGCCATGCAAGGAAAAAATTTAGCTCTTTACTCTGCCAATGATTTTGCAGTACTTCTAAAAAATATTGACAAAAAAGAGCTTTTAGAAGAATTTCTTTAAGACACTACTCGCAAGGCTGTATACGCTTCTTGGAGTAACTGAAATTTTTGCGTGTAATGTTGAAGCATATTTGGTGTTTCATGAAAAACTTTATCAGGGTGNTACACTTTTGTTAATTTTTTATATGATTTTTTTAGAGCATCCTGTGAGGCACCTATTGGACATTCTAAGATTGTATAAAATTGTACATTATCCTCATTTTGTACATCTTTACACAGGTCTCCAAAAGAAAAACTTGCAAAGTCTGAGTAGAGTTTAGACATAAAATGATTGTCATAGGTGTATTGAATTTNATAATGTAAAATATGACGTTTGTTGAGAGCGCGCTCAAGCCTNGCTTTTGCCTTATACTCGCTTACATCTATCACAAGTGATACATCCGTTCCTCTTTCTATATATACTTCAAGTTGTGANCGTAAATAATTAATNACCCANGAATTTGGCGTATTGAGTGAGATAAGTACAGTGGNTTTATCATAAGCATATAATTTCACCTTAATAACTTCAGGTTCTTGTAGTTTATTTAACTCAATCTTAATGGGTTGATTTGTATATTTNAGCATAGAACGAAGAAAAAAATCATGTGAAAAGTCATTTTCACTTGCGTGGTACTTGCTGAGTTCTTGTAAAAAATCTTCCCTTACTTGGAGTAAAGATTCATTTCTAAAGGCCAAGACTGCCTTTGGTAAAAACAACATACCTCGAGAATGGTGATTTAAAAATTCTTGCATCCATGAGATATTTAATGTCTCAAAATCTGTAGTGATAAGAATAAGATTATTGCGTAAAACAATGTTCATAGACCTACCTTTTACTTACATTATTTTTTTAATATAAAGCACAATATGTTCCATAAAAGTATAAACTAATTTATATATATTTGAGCTATAATTGCATCATAAATTTAATAAGGATTTTCTTTTGCTTGAAAATATAAATGAAAAATGTGCTGTAGTCGGCATATTTGGTCACGAAGAAGCTTCTAAATTAGCTTATTTCTCACTTCATGCATTACAACATCGTGGACAAGAAGCTGCTGGTATTAGCTCTTCAGATGGTAAGAAACTCCATACCATTAAAAAACGNGGTCTTGTACAGCGTGTATTTGATGAAGCAAAACTAAAAACTCTTAGTGGNTCAAGTGCTATTGGGCATACTCGATACTCAACTGCNGGGGATGATTCTATTCTTGATGCNCAACCAGTATTTGCCCGNTACGACNTAGGTGAAATGGCAATTGTNCATAATGGAAACCTTACTAATGCNGAAGAAGTTCGTAANGGGCTCATTGGACAAGGTGCAATTTTTCAAACATTTATGGANACNGAGAATCTTATNCACCTTATCGCTAAGAGTGAAAAAGATAAACTCGTAGATAGAATCATAGATGCAGCNCACAAAATAAAAGGTGCATTTTCACTTNTATTTTTAAGTAGAACNAAAATGTTTGCTCTGCGAGATGCTCATGGTTTTAGACCTTTAAGTCTTGGTAAACTAGCAAATGGTGGTTATATTGTAGCTTCTGAAACCTGCGCTTTTGANCTTGTAGGTGCTACATTTGTCCGTGATGTAGAGCCTGGTGANCTTCTTGTATTTGAAAAAGACAAGGAGCCAGTATCCATCAAAGTTTTTGAGCCTACTCCAAAGCATTGTATTTTTGAATATGTTTATTTNTCCCGTCCAGACTCTTTAGTTTTTGGGCAGTCTGTTTACCAAATGAGAAAAAANATGGGTAANGCTTTAGCNAANATTCAACCTATTGANGCAGATGTTGTTATCCCTGTTCCAGATGGTGGTGTTCCCTCNGCTATTGGGTATGCACAAGANAGTGGTATTCCNTATGAAATGGGNATTATGAGAAACCATTATATTGGTCGTACCTTTATTGAACCAACGCAGGAAATGCGTGACCTAAAAGTGAAGATGAAACTNTCTCCAATGACTGAGGTTATTAAAGGNAAACGCGTTATTGTNATTGATGATTCTATTGTNCGAGGAACAACCTCNCGAAGAATNATCAGAATGCTAAAAGAAGCAGGAGCAGCTGAAGTTCATATGCGTGTCTCATCTCCTCCAACAACCGACCCTTGTTTTTATGGTGTAGATACACCAGATAAAGAACACCTAATAGCCGCCAATAGTACAACCCAAGAGATATGTGACTATATAGGTGCAGACTCTCTTGCCTATCTTAATGAGGACTCCTTGTTAAAAAGCGTAAATGCAGTAGAAGANAACTATTGCACAGCTTGTTTTACTGGTAAGTATATTATTTAATGCAACAGATTTATACATATGGAAATTATCTTAAAGATAAATTCGGCTGCAAGGTATATAAAGTAGGCATAAATATCTCTGGATTTACTTGCCCAAATATTGATGGAACAGTAGCAAGAGGTGGATGTACTTTTTGTGAAAATGATTCTTTTTCAGCAAGTACTGGTGAGGCAAAAGAACTTAANGGCTTTCACCTTAACCTTGATTCTACAGAGAACCCNCATTTAGATAAGCAGTTAAAACAGCTTGAAATTCAATTTGATGCAATNTCAAAAAGACAAAAAAGAGAGTACGGNGCAGAGAAGTTTCTTGTTTATTTCCAGTCNTTTACAAATACCTATGCACCACTAGAAACACTTAANGCTCTTTATGAAAAAGCNCTTTCTTTTGANNATGTAGTTGGACTAAGNATAGGAACNCGNTCTGATTCTATAACAGAAGAAACATTAGANTATCTAGCCGAGCTTAATAAAACAAGTGAAATCTGGATAGAGTTTGGTATCCAATCAATCTACGATGAAACACTTCTAAAAATTAACCGTGGGCATGATGCCGCAAATGTAAAAGAGTGGATACAAAAATCTAAAAAAGCAGGTTTACATGTTTGTGGGCATCTTATCTTCGGTCTTCCAGGTGAAGATGCTAGTATGATGATAGAAACTGCGAAAGAAGCATATGCTTGGGGTATAGATTCTGTTAAATACCATCCACTCTATGTGGTAAAGAGAACAGCACTTGCAAATGAATTTACTAGTGGTAAGTTCACTCCAATCGCTGAAGAAGAGTACCTTGACGTTCTTGTTCAAACCTTAAAGCTCAAACCAGAAAATGTTTCCGTACAAAGAATTACAGCTGGACTCAATGATGATTCACTTCTTGCGCCACAATGGTGTAGGGACAAAAATATTCAAGTGAAAAATATCAATAAAGCCTTAAAGCCTTTAGGTCTTAAATACTAAAAATAATTACCTTCCACTGACCTCTGCAAAATGGGCAACACTTCTAAAATAACCTGGATATCTAAAATAAACTCTAAAAGATTTTCCAGTTCCAGGTTTTAAGTTTTTAGCTACTAAAAACTCTTTTATAATCGTTTGAGGTTTATCATTCCTTCCTCCACCAAAGTTTGCAAAAAAGTCCATAATTCCATTAGGTTTATAAAAGTTTCCACCCTTTACATTTCCCGTTGCATGTCCACGATTTACAAGCTTAATCTCAAAATAAACCTTACCAATAGGATGATTACCTACGTTTTTAACATAGCCTGTATAAATAATCTGCTCTGTACTTAGAAGTCTTTTATTTCTCATTTTAAAGAGTTCTACTTTTTTTGTGTACTTATCCACAACCATTATGGAGAAGAATCCTAAAAATACACTTATAAGAGTTATGGAAATAAGCATAGGGAAAATTAATTTTTTGTCTTTTTGAGTGAATGCAGAGATTAAACCCGCTAAAAAAATTAAAAACGCAATACCTAAAAATATATAATGCCAATAATTAAAAAGTGTCATTTGCACTGGGCTCCTAAAGTAATATTGTAATCTCTAGAATA
>JAESSH010000073.1 GCA_016764205.1 Sulfurimonas sp. | reverse complement strand
ACTATGGCTGAAAGATTAGCGAATGAGTTCATGGAAGCTGCAACTGATAAAGGTTCAGCATTTAAGAGAAAAGAAGATACTTACCGTATGGCAGAAGCTAATAAAGCATTTGCTCATTATCGTTGGTAAGGGGATAAATTATGCCAAGAAGTCACAAACTTAATGATGTAAGAAATATCGGTATTGCTGCACATATTGATGCAGGTAAAACAACAACAACAGAAAGAATTTTATTTTATACTGGTGTTGAGCATAAAATCGGAGAGGTTCATGATGGCGCTGCTACTATGGACTGGATGGAACAAGAGCAAGAAAGAGGTATTACAATTACTTCTGCTGCAACTACTTGTGAGTGGAATGGTAAGCAAATAAATATTATCGATACTCCGGGTCACGTTGATTTTACTATTGAAGTTGAACGTTCTATGCGTGTACTTGATGGTGCTGTTTCCGTATTTTGTGCTGTTGGTGGTGTTCAGCCTCAATCAGAAACAGTTTGGCGTCAGAGAAATCGCTATAAAGTTCCATCAATTGTTTTTGTTAACAAAATGGATAGAACTGGTGCAGATTTTTATGAAGTTGAACGTCAGATTAGAGATAGATTAAAAGGTAACCCAATGCCTTTTCAGCTACCTATTGGTGCTGAATCTGAGTTTGAAGGTGTTGTTGACCTCGTAAAAATGAAAGAGATTGTTTGGGATGCTGACGCGGAAATGGGTTCTGCTTATCATGAACAAGATATTCGTGAATCACTTCAAGAAGTCTCAGATGAGTACAGAGAAAAAATGCTTGAAACATTATCTGAAATTGATGGTAATGAAGATTTCGCTGAAAAATTCTTAGAAGGTGAAGAGATATCTCAAGAAGAGATAAAAGCTGCGATTAAAGCTGCGACTCTTGGTATGCATATTGTTCCAATGACTCCAGGTTCTGCATTTAAAAACAAGGGTGTTCAAACTTTACTTGATGCTGTTGTTGATTATTTACCTTCACCTATGGAAGCAGAAGCTATTATGGGAACATTAATGGATGATGAAGATGTTGAAGTTGTAGTTGATTCAACTGATGATGGTCCATTTGCAGCCTTAGCTTTTAAAATTATGACAGATCCATTTGTTGGTGTTTTAACNTTTATTCGTGTNTACCGTGGTTCATTAGAATCAGGTTCTTTTGTTCATAANACTACAAAAGACAAGAAAGAAAGAATCGGTCGTATNGTNAAAATGCACGCTATTAAACGTGAAGAAATTAAAGAAATTTACGCTGGTGAAATTGGTGCAGTTGTTGGTCTTAAATCAACTACTACAGGGGACACTTTATGTGATCCATCTGATAAAATTGTTTTAGAGAGAATGGACTTTCCAGCTCCCGTTATTTCTGTTGCAGTTGAGCCAAAAACGAAGGCTGATCAAGAAAAAATGGGTATTGCCTTAAGTAAACTTGCTGCTGAAGATCCATCTTTTAGAGTGAATACTGATGAAGAAACAGGTCAAACTATTATTTCAGGAATGGGTGAGTTACACCTTGAAATTCTTGTAGATAGAATGAAACGTGAATTCTCAGTTGAAGCTGAAGTTGGTGCACCACAAGTTTCTTATAGAGAGTCTATTAAAGAAACAGTGAATCAAGAGTACAAGTATGCTAAACAATCTGGTGGTCGTGGTCAATTTGGTCATGTTTATCTTACTGTTAAACCAGGTGAGCCTGACACAGGATTTGTATTTACAAATGCTATCAAAGGTGGATCTGTTCCTAAAGAATTTATTCCTGCAGTTAGAAAAGGTTGTGAAGAAGCTATGAGTGCTGGTGTTCTTGCCGGTTACCCTATGGAAGATGTTGATGTTACTCTTTATGATGGTTCTTACCATGATGTAGATTCAAATGAAATGGCATTTAAACTTGCTGCATCTATGGGGTTTAAAGAAGCATGTCGTAAGGCAAATCCTTCTATTCTAGAACCTATGATGAAAGTTGAAGTTGAAACACCTGAAGAGAACATGGGTGATGTTATCGGTGATCTTAATAGACGTCGTGGACAAATCAACGCAATGGGCGATAGAGCTGGTAGTAAAATTGTTGATGCCTTTGTTCCACTTTCAGAAATGTTTGGTTACTCAACTGACCTTCGTTCGGCTACGCAGGGTCGTGCAACATACTCTATGGAATTTGATCATTATGCTGAAGTTCCAAAAGCTGTATCTGAAGAAATTCAGAAAAAGAGAAATGGTTAATTCTGGCACTAAATGCCGATACCACTGTCGCTAAAGCGTAAGTGTGGTACATATCCTCCCTCTTTCTATTCTCTCCTTTTGGAGAGAAACCTTCTCCTACTACTTTTCATCTTTATTTGTTATAATCTTTAAAATATAAGACAAAGGCATTTTCTTGCAAAAATTATTACTATTGTTTATTTTTTCCTTCAGTCTATTTGGAAATAATCCAAAGGTGTATACCCAACTAGGAGATGCAATCTATGATAATGTAGAAAAAATAAGGGCTTTAAAAAACATAGATGCTTACAAAGGCTTTGAAGATAAAATCGATGCGTATTATAAAAAAGTACACGAAGCAAGACAGTTTGGTTTTGAAGTACAGCATGGTAGTAAACGAGATTTGAAGTTAGAGTACCTTGAAAACATAAGAAAATTAAGTAAGGTAAATGAATATTTTTTCAAACGTGTAAAAAGCGGTTTTCACTCTTCTGTGAAAATACAAAATAGCTCTCTCTTTTTAGGTACTGTTAATTCAGGATTGCTCGATACACAAAAAAATAAAAATAAAATAATGAAGTATTATAACAAGCATAAAGGGAGTATAAATCCAGAAGGTGTCATTCAAGGTTTTTTAGATGAAGCCTATGCTAAAAAGCACAAAAAAAGATACAAAAGAAAAATAAAAACAAAAAAACAGTTGCAAGAAGAAAAGATGCAACGTCTTCGAGAAAATGATAAAATAAAAGCAGAAGCCTTAGAGAAAAAATTAACGACCGAGTTAAGAGCTAAAAAACAAAAAATAAGGCAAGATCAAGAAAGAGAACTGTTTCATTAACTCCAAGTATACTTTTCATCTGTTGATGGTCTCCCTTCTAAGGTAATATATGGCTTATAATCTGCTTTATAGCTTAAAGAAGGACAGCCTTTGACATAGTAACCTAGGTAAATCCACTTTTTATTTGTTTCTTTTGCATGCTCGATTTGTTTTAAGAGAGAAAGTTTTCCTAAGGATAAATGAGAGTAATCNGGGTCATAATAAAAATAGATAGAAGAAATACCATCTTCTAGAATATCTATTAAATCTACTCCAATAAGCTTTTTATTATCATAATAAAGTACTTCATATCCGTAGTCTTCATGTCCTGCGACAAAGGAATTGTAGTAATGANTTGCAGTTGTTTTTTCATACTTCCAGCCTTTTTTATCTTTCATATGAAGATGGTACTTCTCAAACAAGCTTAAGTGGTCCTGCGAAAGAACAGGAGTTTGTATATATATTTCTAGCCCAATAGCTTTTTTAAGTACCCGTCTCTGTGATTTAGAAAAAGTATAATTAGCAACATCGATTTTTATACTCTTACATTCGTTACAGTNTNCACAAATNGGTCGAAAATACATTTTTCCAAATCTTCTATAGCCTCTCTCTACTAATTCTTGAGTATGNTCNNNGGAACAGGCATGAATAATTTTGTAGTGTGTAGTCTGATCTTTATTATCAAGATACGAGCAAGTATCGTTTATAGAAAATTCTTTAAGTAGGTTCATACACGAATTCTGACATAATTTACTTTATAAACTGCAAAAAGAGAGAGAATGGTTTTTTTTTTACAACATAAATTAATNATTTTAAGAACAATGGGTGCATTAATGCTAGTAGTTGGCTTTGCCATACATTTTTGGGTTACNCCAAAAGAGGGACTGAGTAGCAATGATAAGGCAGCTGCAAGAATCGAGAGAATGGAGGCGAGCGCAAGCACAAAAGGAAGCGCTACATCTAAAAGTTCATCAAGGCAAAAAGATACATCAAAACTTTTAGATANACTAAAAAACTCNCAAGCAAAGCAAATGAAATACCTGACGATTTTAGCTATGGTTTTTGGAGTTGGGTTTTTAGGCTACAGTTTTATGCCTAAGAAAAAAGATACAGCCTAGCTACGGTTCATAGCGATTAGCACTCCTTCTATCATAGCGTCGATATCTCCATCGAGTATACCAGACACATTTGANAGCGCTTCGTTNCTTCTAGTGTCCTTAACTTGTTGATAAGGTTGCATTACGTAAGAGCGAATCTGATGTCCCCAACCAATTTCACTCTTAGGTATTCCATCTTGNTCTGCTTTTTGTGNTTCGAGTTCAAGCTCATACAGTCGAGANTTTAACATTTTCATAGCTGTGGCTTTATTNTTATGNTGACTTCTNTCATTTTGGCACTGTACAACAACTCCAGTTTCTATATGTGTTAAACGAATAGCAGATTCTGTTTTGTTTACATGTTGTCCTCCNGCNCCACTTGCACGGTAGGTATCAACACGTATATCTTTGTCTTCTATTACTATATTTATATCATCATCAATCTCTGGAGAAACCATTACAGAAGAAAAAGAAGTATGTCTTTTAGCATTAGAATCAAAGGGCGAAATTCGAACAAGCCTATGGATTCCATTTTCTACCTTTAAGTAGCCATACGCATTCTCTCCTTTTATGATGATAGAAACATCCTTGATTCCAGCCTCATCACCTTTTTGATANTCNAGTATCTCTACGCTAAATTCACGCCTCTCTGCCCAGCGTTTGTACATACGAAGTAGCATCTCAGCCCAGTCTTGTGATTCTGTACCACCAGCTCCAGGATGAATAGAGAGGATTGCATTGTTAGAATCACTCTCCCCACTTAAAAGAACTTCAATTTCCATACTACGTATCTGCTCTTCTAAGCTAGNTGCATCAGNATAAAGCATTTGGATTGTNTCTTCGTCAGANTCTTCTTTTGCCATTTCATAAAGCTCTATTGCATCTTGCACNGAATCATTAGCTANNTTGTATTTACNCAGTTTACGACCTAGTTGTGTTTTTTCTTTTTGGATTTTTGCAGCATANTCAGCATCATTCCAAAAGTCTTGGTTCGCTTCAAGTGCTTCTATTTCATCCAGTCTTTGCTGTATATTTGCTGGTTGTATTACGCTCGTAATATTTCCCATTTTTAAATTTAAATTTTTTAAGAGTTCAGTATATTCGTAGTTATCCATAAAATTAATCCATGTTGATAGTCCCGCAAATAGAAGTAATTCCATTTACTCCACTTAGCATCCTTGAGACGACTAAAGCTTGAGATTTTTAAAATCTCAGAGGAATATGTTGTATAATTCTGAGATTATATTATAACCGGACTTAAAATGAAGATTATCTCACGACCTAAAGACTTACAAGAATATTTAAACACCTACAAGAAGACGATAGGCTTCGTAGCGACTATGGGTGCGCTTCATGAGGGGCATATTGCACTCATAAAAGAAGCAGGTAAAAATAATGAACTCGTAGTCGTATCCATATTTGTGAATCCTACACAGTTTTTACAGGGTGAAGACTTAAGTACATATCCAAAAAAAGATGAAGCNGACNAAAAAATNTGTGAACTCAGTGGAGTGGATGTTTTGTTTTACCCGCATGTAAATGATATGTATACAGAGGATGAAGTGAGTCTCCTTGCTCCTAATGTAAGGGGCTTTGTACTCGAAGGTAATTCTCGTCCCGGACATTTTAATGGTGTACTAACGGTGGTAAATAAACTTTTAAATATAGTTCATCCTACAAATGCGTATTTTGGAAAAAAAGATGCACAACAACTTAACCTTATAACCTTAATGGTCAAACACTTGTTTATGAATGTCAATATTGTAGCAGTCGATACACTAAGAGACAAAGACGGTTTAGCACTGAGTAGTCGTAATATTTACCTCTCAAAACAAGAAAGGAAAGAAGCTCTTAAAATCTCTCATTCATTGCAACAAGCTACAAAATTAGTGATTGCAGGTAAAACAAACTGTGATGAGATTAGTAATGAAATAAGAAAGACTCTTGAGCCATTAGAAATATTTTATGTAGAGATACTCAGCAGAGATTTTGAGCGACTGCAAGATATAAAACTTGGAAATACCGTGATTCTTGTTGAGGTTAAAGTGGGTGCAACACGATTACTTGACAACATTTGGTTATAGTGGAGTTAGGTAGCCTTCTTCAATCATAATTTCTATAGCCTTTCTAAACACAGGTACAGCAGTTCGTGAAGCAAATTGGCTTTTTTTAGGTTTTACAACAACTGCTACCATAGTATAGTTCGTGTGTTCATCATTTACAAAACCAGCAAAAACAGTGTTGTATTTTTTAACATATTTACCGTTTTCAACAATATGAGCAGTACCAGTTTTACCTCCAACGACTAAACCTTTCACTCTTGTTTTTACTCCTGTACCTTTTTGTACAGTTTTTATAAGAATGTCTTTCATTCTAGCGGCCGTAGAGCTTTTTATAACCTGTATACCCTCTTCATTTTCATGTATAAGCTCATTACCAAACTCATCTATAAAACTAGCAACAAGCTGAGGTCGAACCATTTGTCCATTGTTATTGAAGATACTATAGGCACGAAGAATTTGCATAAGGTTCGCTCGAATGCTATACCCGTAAGAGGTCGTTGCCTTATAAATTCTGCGCTGAAGCTGAGAAATACGAGGGATTGTACCAACTTTTTCATAGATTAAATCGAGTGTAGATTTTTGAGAAAAGCCAAAATCTTTTAGCCCTTGATGAAATTCTTGTGCTGTTAGTTTTTGAGCGAGTTGGGCGATTCCCACATTTGATGAATGCACAATAACATCCTCAGCCGAGAGCCAATCAAATGGATGCTCATCCGTAATAGTCTTTTTACCAATAGTGTATTTTCCATTGTGCCCATTCACTAAGTCATAAGGATTGATGAGGTTTTTATCCAGTAATAGAGCAAAGGTAACTGGCTTCATAACACTCCCTGGCTCAAAACTATATTCTATGACTCCCGCATTAAGTGCTGGATAGTCACTTCTTCTGATTTTCTTTGGTAAAAAACGGTTAGAACTCACAACAGCTAAAACCTTTCCTGTGTTAGAATTCATGACGGCAAAAAGAATCTGATAAGCACGTAAGTCTTTTTGCATCTTGGAGCACATTCTTTCTATTTTTATTTGCAGAGAAATGGGAATAGTAAGTTTGATATCAAGTCCATTGAGACTTGGTTTTGTAAAACTATCTTTATTTAAAATGATGTAAGAGTTAATATCTCTTTTACCTTGAGAGGAGCCATCCCCACGTGCTAAAAGGTCATCGTCAAAGCGTTTTTCCAAACCTTTAACCCCTTTGATCCGAGTATAGCCTTCATCTTCAAGTTTATGTGGGTAGCCAATGATGGGAGTGAGAACATCTCCATAAGGATATACTCGTGTCTCACCACTTTCAAGTATGCTTAAGCCATGGAGTGAAAGTAAGCCAGTTCTTTTGTTTTTTAAAGATAAAAAAACCTTATACCTACGAAGTTCATAGGCTAGTTTTTTAAGGTACTGGGCTTGCTTTTCTTGAATTAAATAGCTAAGAACTACTACACCCTGTCTTTTTTTTAATCGTTTTCGAACAACAGAAGATTTTATGCCAGAGTATATACTAAAGAGCTCGATGAAAAGTTCTTCTTTTTGGGGGTCTATGTATCTGTTGTTTACAACAGCCTTATAAAGTTTTTTTGTACTTGCTATATGAAAGCCATCTGCGGAGATAATACTTCCACGTTCTGCCTTAGAGCTTTTCTTTGCGTAGAGTGAAGGAAGATGACGGGGGTTTAAAGAAGTAGAAAGCATAACACCTAGAAAAATTAAAAAGCCTATCCCGATAAGGACATAAAGAAGTAGAATTTTTTTGCTTTTGTTTTCATTGACCATTAGCTTATTATAACTGTGTTCGTCCTAGCTCTTTGTATGCGTTAAGGGCTTTGTTTCTTATTTCAAGCATAAGTTTCATATTTATTTCAGCCTTACCTATAGCCATAGCTGCTTGGTGCAGGTCTTTTACTTGACCAGTAGCCAAGTCTGCAACTGCATTCTCACCTTTGATTTGAAGTTCATTGACTTCGTTTAAGGCAGATTTTAAATGTTTGGCAAAGGCTTCCCCACCACTAGGTGAGAGTTTTTCTTTTTGCCCAAGTAAGTCAGCGCTTGAAAGTGCTGTTAAGTTAGTAATGTTGTTCATAGTTTACTCTTTCCTTATTGTAAAAGTGAAATGGCTGAAGTTGCCATATCTTTTGCACTTTGAAATGCTGCAACATTTGCTTGGTATGAACGTGTTGCTTCTACTAAATCGGCCATTTCGATTACAGGGTTAATGTTTGGATACGCTACATAACCGTTTGTGTCCGCATCAGGATGTGATGGATCGTATTTTAACTTCATTTCTTTGTCATCACGAATTATTTTATCAACTATAACACTCATTATAGCAGGATTCACCATTCTTCCTAAATCGCCTTCACCGAGGGGGTCTTGATATTTGGCACTCTTAGTTTTTTCGCCTAAGGCTTTGTTGTAGTACTCGTTAAAATCTATAGCTCTAAAGACCACTTCTCTTCTTCTGTAAGGTCCACCCTCAGCAGTTCTTGTTGTTTGGGCGTTTGCAATATTACTTGAGATAACATTTACACGGACTCTTTGTGCTGAAAGTCCATAACCCGAGATATCAAAACTATTTAAAAAATTACTCATAAGGTATTCCTTAGTTTACTTTTTGTGAGGCATCTATAACACTTCTAAAAATGCCTCCACTTTTTTTAGCCATGCTAACAAGTGCGCTAAACATAAGTGAGTTTTTACTCATCTCAGTTGTTTCCACATCTAAGTCAACACTATTACCATCGTTTCTCGCCATATGTCCGTCTCTAAAAAACAGTGTTGGCTTATAAGAAGACTTCTCATCTTGCATTGGAATATGTTTAGAATCTGTTTGTGCAAGCGACAGAGAATCTTTTTCTCTCTTTTGTAAGTCTGCTGCCTTGTTTGCAAGAGCATCTTCAAAACGTATGTCTCGAGGTCTATAAAAAGGAGTGTCAACATTTGCAATATTTGAAGCTATCATGTCTTGACGTGCCGCACGGTAGGTAAGTGCATCTGCGAGAAGACCATGTGTTCTTGATATTGAAAGTCCCATTTTCTCTCTCCTTTGTATGTATTAACTTTATACAAGCAAAATGAGTTCCAAAAAGCTTTATTTAAGGTATAGGTTTTTAAATAGACTCACTTTAGTAACTTTAAGCAAACTTTTATATTT
>JAESSH010000072.1 GCA_016764205.1 Sulfurimonas sp. | reverse complement strand
GAATGATGAATATTTATAATCTTGTCTTCAAAGGTTTCAACAAATTTTGGAGTTAAAATTCTCATATATTTTGCAAGAACAATGTAGTCAATATCCTCAAGTCCATCAAGACATTCAGTTATTTTAGCCTCGTGTTCCTCTCTTGTAAGATTTTCATGTGAAAGAGTGATATAAGGAATGTTGAATTTACTTACTAAAGATTCTAGTGTGTTATAGTTTGATATGACAGCTAAAATATTTGCTTCAAGTTCCCCTGCCTCGTGACGGATGAGAATATCACCAAGAGCGTGCATCTCTTTTGTAGCCATTATAACAATATTTTTTTTCTTCGGAGTAATAATTTTTAAAATAGAATCCTGAGGTAAAACCTCTTTGAGAGAAGATTCTAAAGCATCTAAATTTACTTCCCCCTCAATAACACTTCTCATAAAAAACTTATTATTTTCTTTATCTACAAACTCATTATTAGATAAAATATTTAAGTCGTACTTATAAAAAATAGTAGAAACTTTATGTACTATTCCTTTTTCATCCTTAGCAGCAATAAGAACTCTATATTGATTCACTATCTTCTTTCTTTTTCTAAAACTTCAACTCGCTTCTCTATGGTTGCAAGCGTGTACTCTAAGAAGTTAAGCATCATATCTACCTTCGCTTCTATATTTGTATTGTTAGGCGCTTGAAAGCCCTCAAATAGCACAAGTAACCTTTCTTTTATAGAACTAAGGTAAAGTANTTCACTTTCNGAGGAGGAAGAATCTTTNAAAGCTTTAGGAGCTAGTTTCTTTTTTTTGTAAAACTTCTTCTTTTACTTTAATTTTTTCTTTAATTTTAAACTCTGATTTAATCTCTTTAGCAGGAGTGTCTTCCATNTCAGCAAGTGTAGACATAATTACATCTTTTAATTCCATAATTTTAATAACCACCTTTCAAATTCATTAAACTCTACATCAGTATCCATTTTTATAAAAAATTCTTTCATTTGTGTATTTACATTTAAAAACTTTTTTCTCATTCCAGATAATCTTCGTATAGCAATTTTAGCATCNCTATTATGTGGATCTTTTTTNAGAATCTCTTTATATATATCTAGAGCCTCTTCNTTAAGCCCTTGAAGTTCATAAATATTTGCNAGAGTAAGTGTTTGCATCGTTTTTTNTTCTTTATCTTACTATNTANTTTGCGATGATTGAACCCATCTCNCTTGTNGAACAAATTTCTTTTGCATCAAANGAGGCTANATCTTGNGTNCTATATCCTTCNCTTAATGCTTTTTTAATTGCATTNTCNATTTTCTCGGCNGCTTNNANTTCTCCAANNGCATAACGTAACATCATTGAAGCTGAGGCAATTGTTGCAATAGGNTTTGATATCCCTTGTCCTGCAATATCAGGAGCTGAGCCGTGAATAGGCTCATATACACCTATCTTATCACCAATAGACGCAGAAGGTAAAAGACCAATTGAGCCACATAGCATAGAAGCCTCATCAGAAAGAATATCACCAAAAAGATTTCCAGTTAACATTACATCAAATTGTTTTGGATTTAAAATAAGTTGCATGGCAGCATTATCTACATACATGTGCGATAACTCTACATCTGGGTACTCTTTTGACACCTCGGTAACAACATCTCTCCAAAGCTGTGATACATCCAAAACATTTGCTTTATCAATAGAGCAAAGTCTTTTTTTTCTTTTTTGTGCAGCCTTAAAAGCATGATGTGCGATACGTACAATTTCAGAGCGTGTGTACACCATAGTGTTCCATCCCTTATCTTCAGTACGACCCTTAGGTTCACCAAAATANATCCCACCAATAAGCTCNCGAACGACCATTATNTCTACTCCGTCGATAATTTCAGGCTTTAACGAAGAAGCATTGATTANTTCATCATACACAACAGCTGGNCGTANGTTTGCATAAACACCAAGTTCTTTTCTGAATCTTAGAAGTCCTGATTCTGGACGTTTTTCACGAGGAAGNGANTCCCATTTNTCNCCACCAATAGCTCCAAAAAGAACAGCATCAGAGGCGAGTGACTTAGTNATTGTTTCTTGTGGTAGAGGNTCTCCTGTAATATCGTAAGCACATCCACCCATTAAAGCTTCATCATAAGAAAANTCAAACCCAGANCATGAGGCAACAGCATCTAAAACCTTGACCGCCTCATCTATAATTTCTGGACCAATTCCATCGCCTTTAATTAAGGTAATTTTATATCGCTTCATCTATTTACCTTCTAATTCATTTGCGGCAAAATTCATTAAACCACCGACATCNAGTANNTCTTGCATAAAGGCAGGTATTGGAATNAANTTATANGATTTATTTGTAGTTTTATTTGTGATAGTTCCCTCATTCATGTTAATGCTTACTTCATCACCTTGTTTGATTTGTGCACTTTCTTCGAGTTCGAAAATTGGAAGACCCATATTAAAGGCATTTCTATAAAATATTCTTGCAAAGGTAGGGGCAATAATTGCAGCAATTCCAGCAGCCTTTAAAGCGATTGGAGCATGTTCACGGCTACTTCCACAACCAAAGTTTTCACCAGCAACGATTAAATCGCCAACACGCACATTTTTAACAAATTCTGGATCAGCATCTTCCATTACATGTTTTGCTAACTCCTCAGGAACTGAAGTACTNAGGTATCTTGCGGCGATAATTAAATCTGTATCAACATCTTTGCCAAAGGTCCAAACTTTTCCATCAATATTCGCTTTTTTCATTCTTTANAATCCTACTTTTTAACTATATAATTATGCGAGTATATCTAAAAAGTAATTTTNTTANTATTAAAAAGTTTTAAGAAGTACTGTGAGAACCTTTATACCAGCGTNAGTAAAACAACTAAAAGTACGGGTGGTGTTACAATGAGTCCAAACTTAGAGTATTGCCAAAAGCCTATTTTTACACCTTTTTGCTCAAGTACATGTAACCAAAGAAGCGTTGCGAGTGAACCAAATGGTGTCATTTTTGGACCTAGGTTACAACCCACTATATTTGCGTACACTAATTTCATATTATCAACATCAACAAGAGCTATATCCATAATCATAATTGTCGGCATGTTATTCATAAAAGCAGAAAGAAAGGCTGCTATAAATCCAGTTGCTATAACTGCAATAAAATCACCTCTTGTAACGAGGTCTTGTAGAACTAGTGTTAAATATTCTGTTAAACCTGCATTCTTAAGTCCATATACAACGATGTATAAACCTAAAGAAAACCAAACAATTTGCCAAGGAGCTGTTTTAATGATTTCTTTGGCATTTGCGTGTTTTGTATAGCTTGCAATTGCTAAAAATAAAAGTCCACCACCAAGAGCAAATAAGCTAATCGGTAGCTCATAATAATCACCAAGAAAATATCCACCTAACAGGAAGAGTAAAAAAAACCAAGAAAATTTAAAAAGAGTTTTACTTTTTAAAACG
>JAESSH010000071.1 GCA_016764205.1 Sulfurimonas sp. | reverse complement strand
CGGGAGTATATACCTGTAAAAGATGTGATGCNCCCTTATATACATCAAANGATAAGTTTGAGAGTAGTTGTGGATGGCCAAGTTTTGATGATGAAATAAAGGGTGCTGTCAAGCGTGTAAAAGATGCGGATGGACGCCGTGTTGAAATTTTATGTGCGAGATGTGATGCACACTTAGGACATATCTTTGAGGGCGAAGGCTACACTGCTAAAAATATAAGGCATTGTGTAAATTCTATTTCACTCAACTTTGAAGAAGAAAAGGTAAATACAATGAAAAAAGCATATTTTGCTGGTGGGTGTTTTTGGGGTGTTGAGTACCATTTTGAAAAACTCGATGGTGTGAAGTCTGTAGACTCTGGCTATATGGGTGGGCATGTAGAGAATCCAACATATAAAGAAGTAGTTCGTAAAAACACAGGACATCTTGAAGTTGTAGAGATTGTGTATGATTCGAGTAAAATAGACTATGAAACATTAGTAAGATTATTTTTTGAGATTCACGACCCAACACAAGAGGATGGTCAAGGTCCAGATATTGGAGCGCAGTATTTGTCTGCCATTTTTACATCAGATACAAAAGAGAAAGAGATTATCTATAAGCTTGTGGGTATTTTAAATGATAAAGGGCTAGACATAGCTACAAAAATCCACCCATCAGCACCTTTTTATAAGGCTGAAGAGTACCATCAAAATTACTATGAAAAAACGGGTAAAAAACCGTATTGTCATTCTTATAAGAAGTTGTTTTAAGAGAGTAGGGCGCTTTAAGCTCCTTACTATTTAAACCAACTTTTCATTGTATCTATGCAAGATTCAAGTACACCTTCGTGTGGTTTTGATTCTTCTTCATCAAAAGAAGCTTGAAGTTGGGTAAGTAAGTCTTTTTGTTCTTTGTTTAGTTTTTTCGGATAATTAACGTAAACTTGTGCGATTAAATCGCCTTTCCCTCGACCATGAACATCTGCAATTCCTTCACCTCTAAAAGTAAACTGTTGCTTATTCTGAGTTCCAACATCGAGCTTTAATTCTAACTCACCCTTGAGTGATGGAATAGTAATGGAATCTCCCATAATTGCTTGGGTAAAAAATACGGGAATGGCAATATAAATATCTTTTCCATCTCTTTGGAAATGTTTGTCAGGTGTTACACTAAAGGTAACATANACATCACCACGNGTACCACGCTTACCAACATTNCCTTTNCCNGATACTCGTAAACGGTTGTCAGAGTCAATACCAGCNGGAATTTTAATTGTTACTTTTTCTGTTTTATAATCAAAGCCTTGACCCTTNCATGATTTACAAGAGCTAGCNGGAGCAGANCCTGCACCATTACAAACTGGNCANGTTTGNGCAAANGTCATAAAGCCTTGTTTCATATGNACTTGACCTTGTCCATTACANTGTTTACAGGTAGTTAGCTTTGCATCTNTTGCACCAGTACCCTTACAAGGTTTACATGCTTCTTTGTATTGAAGTTCTATTTCTTTCTCACAACCAAAAACTGCTTCATCAAAGCTAATATACATCTCTGCACTTACATCAAGGTCGTATTTTTCTACGTCCTCAGGATTTTGACGACGGCGTCCACCACCTCCAAAACCAGAAAACATATCTTCAAACATAGAACCTAAGTCTTCAAAGCCAGCAGATGAACGACGTCCACCTCCACCTTGTTGCAGACCTTCTTTACCGTAACGGTCATAAATACTTTTTTGTTTTTCATCGCTTAAGCATTGATAGGCTTCGTTACAAAGTTTAAATTGATGTTCAGCCTCTGCATCTCCTGGATTTTTATCAGGATGGTATTTTTTAGCCATTGTTCTATATGCTTTTTTTATAGTTGATTTATCAGCACTTTTTGATACTTCTAAAATTTCGTAATAACTTAATTCTTCCATTGTNNANTNCNTTCCTANAATTTTTTTGCGATTATACCATTTTTGTAGTTTATTTTTAAGTATAATNATNCNTATGAAAAGTATTNTATTANTTTTAGTTCTTATTTTTNTATTTTTAGGNTGTTCNANAGAANCAACTNTTGTANATAAAAATGTTATTGTAGAGAAAGCTTGTCNNCATNNAGNNNATAGAAAAAGTTAAGATAGAAAACAAAGTTATAGAAGCAAAACGACTTTTTAAAAGTTTGCCAAAGACGTATCTGCTTCAACATAGTTTTAATGACTTACCAAATTGGCATAATGAAGATTATGCTGATGCCTTAAATAATTTTGTAAACTCTTGTCAAACAAAAAGAACGAGAAAAATATATAAAGACATATGTAAAAAAGCAAAAGATTCAGAGAATGCAAGGTATTTTATTGAGCATGAGTTCTTACCTTATAAGATTAATACCAATAAGGGAAAAGAAGAAGGCTTACTTACAGGATACTATGAACCAGAGCTATCTGGTTCACTCAAGAAAACAAAAAAGTATAAGTATCCGATTTATGAAACACCAGAAGATTTAATCATGGTTGACCTAAGTTCTATTTACCCGCATTTAAAAAATTATAGACTTCGAGGAAAAATAGATGGGAATAAGCTTGTTCCCTATCATACAAGAAAACAAAGTTCATCAAAGCATATTCCAGCAAAAATAATATGTTATACAGACTCAAAAATCGACTTGTTCTTTTTAGAAATTCAAGGCTCCGGTCGTGTAAAACTAGAAAATGGGAAAGTCCTTTATATTGGTTACGGAAATCAAAATGGACATAGATATAGAGCTATTGGAAAATATCTTGTAAAAATTGGTGCACTCAAGCTTAAAGAAGTTTCACTTCAAAGTATCCGGGCATGGCTAGATAAAAATCCTCGTCGTGTAGATGAAGTTTTAAACTATAACAAGTCGGTTGTATATTTTAAACAAAGAGAAAAGGCGGCCTCAGGTTCATTAGGTGTATGTCTCACTGCCTCGCGTTCTATAGCAGTAGACAGACGCTACATTCCACTAGGAAGTATCTTGTATCTTAATGCAAATATTGAAGAAGAAAGAGTCAGTAAAATAGTCTTAGCACAAGATACAGGTGGAGCTATTAAAGGTGCTATTCGTGCGGATATGTTTTTAGGCTGTGGAAGGGAGGCCAGAGAAGTCGCAGGGAAGTTAAAATCTTCACTAGAGCTTTGGATACTTCTTCCAAAAAACAAGAGAGTAGATATATGAACAACTCATTAGATAAGTTTAACCGTTTAGTCGATGCACTTGGTGAACTTCCAAGTATTGGCAAAAAGTCCGCGACACGACTAGCGTACTTTATGGTAATGAATGATAGCTTTGTTGGAATGAAAATTTCAAACGCGATTGAAGATGCACTTGGAAGTTTAAAGCAGTGTCAAAAATGTGGTGGAATGAGCGAGGATGAATTGTGTTATATTTGTTGCGATGAGAGACGAGACACGACACTCTTATGTATTGTAGAAAATGCAAAAGATATTCTTCTTTTAGAAGAAAATGGCTTATTTGATGGAAGGTATTTTGTACTAGAGTCATTAGATGAAGTAACTATTTTGCAACTTATAAGACTTGCTAGTGATATTAGTGAAATTGTATTTGCAATTACGCCATCAATTGCAAATGATGCTGTGATTCTTTATATTGAAGATAAGTTAAGTGATTTTGATATTAGTTTTTCAAAAATTGCACAAGGTGTGCCAACTGGTGTAAGCTTGGAAAATATAGACTTATTGTCTTTAACCAGAGCCTTAGAAGACAGAGTACGGGTCTAAGAAACTTTTTTTCTCTATTGTACTCAAGTACAATACCTTTTATTTATTTATTATCTTACTATATGGGTAATACTTTAATAGGAGCTCATTATGGCAGCATCAATCGCAAAAATAGCAAGTTTGGATGGTACATTTTATGCACAAGCAGAAGATGGAACTATTCGTGAAGTATCTTCTGGGGATACAATTTATGAGGGTGAAGTCATCTTTGGTGATAAAAATAATAGTTCCGTGGACAGTGTGATAGTTACTCTTGAAAACGGAGATGATATTATTATTTTAGGAGATGACACACAGCTTTTTGATGCATCTTTATTTAATAGTGAATTCTCTCCTACAGATACTGTTTCTGAGATTCAATCAATTAAAAATATGTTAAATAGTAATGCTAATGATGATGTACTGAATGATGACCTTTTTGATGAAGCTGATTCTTTTGAAGACGATGCTTTATTTGGTGAAAATACTGATGAAGAGAATGAAGATAATTTAGAAACAGAAACAAAAGCAGGGGAAGAGGACGTAGGATATCAGCACTCGGAAGTAAAGTTTGCAGAATATAATGATGTATTTACAGACATTAGTGCTGAACCTTATACTGAAGAACTTAAAGATAATGACTCTTCTACACAAACGCAGAGTGCAAGAGATGATGGAAGAGCAGTAAGCTCAATNACAGTAAATGATATAAATGATGCACCAACACTTACAGTAGAGTCTTCTAAAACAGTAAACGAAGATGGAAGTACAACAATCACATTCACTGCAAGTGATATAGATGGTACAGTTACAACTACAGCCTC
>JAESSH010000070.1 GCA_016764205.1 Sulfurimonas sp. | reverse complement strand
GTTGAAGGTGATTTAGAAACTGAACGTGATGCGGATAGGTTGAGAAGTAAAGGGATTTATGCACAACAAATACAAACAGGAACAGCATGTCATTTAGATGCGTTTATGGTTCATAAAGGTTTGCATGATATGCCGCTTGATGAGATAGATATTTGTTTNGTAGAAAATGTAGGAAACCTTGTNTGNCCTGCAAGTTATGATGTNGGGACACATTTAAATATTGTGTTAGTATCNGTNCCTGAAGGTGAAGANAAAATAGCAAAATANCCTGTNATGTTTCGTAAAGCNGANCTTATACTNATNACTAAGACNGATTTATTACCACATTTTAANTACGATATTGANNNAGAAAAAGCTGAGGCAAGACGTATTAANCCAAATGTAGACATTTTAGAAGTAAATGTGAATGATAGNGATTCAGTTAAAAGAGTAGCTGACTGGATAGAATTTAAAAGAAAGATGAGGAGCTAGTATGTGTTTATCAATTCCAAGTAAAGTTGTTAAGATTTCCGATGATAATACAATGTGTACTGTTGACACTATGGGTGTACAACGTAATGCAAATCTAATGATGATGGGTGATGGTGATGTAAGTGTAGGAGACTATGTTCTTCTTCATATAGGCTTTGTAATGAATAAAATAGATGATAAAGAGGCTCTGGTATCCATAAATACCTATAAAGAAATACTTGAACTCTTGGATGAAGATGACAGAAAAAAGGCAATCCTAGAAGATGATGAATGCCCCAACAGAAGTCTCTAATGGGTTTAGAATTAAAAAACTTATATGATGATTTTCGTGATGGAAAAACCATCGAAGCCTATGCTAAAATTATCGCAGCGGATGCAGCAAAATTAAAAAAACCTATTAATATCATGGAGGTGTGTGGAGGACATACACATACTATTATGAAGTTTGGTTTGCCTCAACTCTTACCAAAAAATGTAAACTTCATTCATGGACCAGGATGTCCTGTATGTATTATGCCAAAAGAGCGTATAGATCATGCTTATGTACTTGCAATGCAAGAAGATGTGATTTTAGTTACCTTGGGAGATATGATTAAGGTACCAGGGAGTAATGGAAGTCTGCAAGATGCACGAGCAAAAGGTGCAGATGTACGTTTTGTTTATTCTCCAATGGAGACACTTGTTATTGCTAAAGATAATCCTAGTAAAACTGTGATTTTCTTTGCAATAGGGTTTGAAACAACAACACCTATGACTGCTGTTTTAGTGCAAGAAGTCATTGAGCAAAAAGTCACTAATGTCCTTTTTCATATAAACCATGTTACTGTTCCAGAAGTAATGGTTGAACTTATTGATAGCAGAGATGTACATGTTGATAGTTATAATAATGAAATAGATGCATTCCTAGGACCCAGTCATGTATCTGTAATCGCGGGATCACAGATTTATGCAAAATTTCCAAAAGATTATGGACGTCCTGTAGTGGTCACTGGATTTGAGCCAGTGGATGCTATGCAAGGCATAAGTATGATTGTCAAACAGTTTGTGGAAGAGCGTTGTGAGTTAGAAGTTCAATACAAACGTGTTGTTACAAATGAGGGTAACCTTAAGGCGCAAAGTTTAATAGAAACATACTTTGAAAAGGTTGATCTTTTTAGATGGCGTGGACTTGGAAATGTTCCAGACAGTGGACTCAAGCTTAAAGACAATTTCGCAAAATACGATGCAGAAGTGCAGTATAAAAAAATACTTCCAATCACAGAGATAGAAGATCATAAATTATGCATTTGTGGGGATATTTTACGTGGAATGGCAAAGCCCCAGGAATGTACTATCTTTGGAACAGCTTGTAAACCTACAACTCCAATCGGTTCTTGTATGGTAAGTAGTGAAGGTGCTTGTGCAGCATACTATAAATATGGAAATTTAATATGACAAAAAATATAACTATTGCTCATGGTAATGGTGGTGAAGAAAATAACGAACTTATAAAAAAGATATTTTATAAACACTTTGAAAATGATATTTTAGCAAAGAGTGAAGATGCAGCTGTTATACAAGATGGTACACTAGCATTTACTACTGATTCCTTTACTGTGAGTCCTCTTTTTTTCCCTGGTGGAGATATAGGAAAACTTGCGGTTTGTGGTACATGTAATGATCTTGCGATGATGGGAGCAAAACCTAAGTATCTGACCTGTTCTGTAATCATTGAAGAAGGTTTTTCTACACGTGAGTTAGAAAAAATTGTTAAATCTATGAAGACTGAACTCGATATAAATGGTGCAATAGTTGTAAGTGGTGACACCAAAGTTGTACCAAAAGGTTCTGTAGATAAGCTCTTTATCAATACAACAGGTATAGGGGAAATACAATACAAAGGTATCACTGCCTCAGGTTTAAAAGAAGGTATGAGTGTTTTTGTAAGTCGTGACCTTGGTTCTCATGGTGCGACTATTTTCGCTGCACGAGAAGGAATGGCATTAGAGAGTGGTTTACAAACTGACTGTGCTTCACTCTATCCACAGGTAAAAGCTATTATAGATGCTGGTATACATATAGTTGCTCTGCGTGATGCAACACGTGGAGGAGTAAGTGCTGTACTCAATGAGTGGGCAAAAAGTTCTGATATTTGTATTGAAGTAGAAGAAGAAAGTATTCCTGTACAAGAAGAAGTACGAGGAATTTGTGAGATGTTAGGTTTTGAAGCTGTTGATCTTGCAAATGANGGTACATTTGTTTTATGTGTAAATAAAGAAGATGAAACAAAGGCTTTGGAAGTTTTACAAAAAGTGCATAAGTCATCAGCACTNATTGGGACTGTTACTACGCAGTATAAAGGNCGTGTACTTCTGAACTCATCGTGGGGAACAAAACGCTTTTTAGATTTGCCTACGGGTGAACTTTTACCTAGAATTTGTTAAAAGAGTAGCATGAAAATAAGTCTCCTAGTTACTAGTTTTAATTCTCAAACACAGGCTGTTTATGCACTCTTAAAAGAGGCTTCTCATAGGGTAGTGGTAACGTATGCGATTAATGAGGAGCAAATGCTTCAAGAAATAAATGCATTTGACCCAGAGCTTATACTCTGTCCTTTTTTAAAGGACTATATACCTCCAAGTATTTATGAATCCTATGCTACTTATATTTTTCATCCAGGTCCTAGGGGTGATAGAGGACCTAATGCCTTAGAATATGCACTGCAAAGTTCTACACAAATGTGGGGAGTAACAGTTATTCGTGCCAACTGTGATTATGATGGTGGAAATATTTATGCACAAGAAAATTTTCTTGTGAGAGATACTTATAAGGCTTCACTGTATAGGCAAGAAGTTGTTTATGCAACTCTAAGTATATTAAAGTATTTATTTGTAAATATACAAAATGATGTATGTACACCACAACTGATGAACCCTATACATCCTCATTTCACACAGGCTATGAGAAATATTGATTGGTCGCAGGACACGAGTGAGATAATTATAAAAAAAATTCATCTTTCAGATTCTTTTCCTGGCGTACTTGATGAAATAGCCGGGGTAGAATGTTATCTGTTTGGTGCGCATAAAGAAGACAAGTTTAGAGGAAAACCTAAAGAGATCTTAGCCAAGCGAGATGGAGCAATTTGCGTAGGTACTTTAGACGGAGCTATTTGGATTAGCCATTTACAAGAGATTGGCGGATATAAACTTCCTGCTACCTATGTGCTAAAGAAAAATATTCAAGGTGTAAAAGAAGAGAGAATACCCTTAGTCTTTGATAAGTCTTATGAGACTTTTTATGAGGTGAGTGTAGAGAAAAAAGATACTGTTGCGTATTTACATTTTAACTTTCATAATGGAGCAATGAGTACAGGACAGTGCATACGACTGAAGTACGCAGTTGATTATTTAAAAGAGGAATGTGAGGTTTTAGTATTAATGGGAGGAGAAGATTTTTTCTCCAATGGAATCCATTTAAATATACTCGAAGATTCTGCTAAACAAGGTGAAGATGGTTGGGCAAACATAAATGCTATGAATGACTTGGTTTCTTCTATTCTTTATGCGGAGGAAGTTATTACAATTTCTTCTTTTCATCGTAATGCAGGTGCTGGTGGTGTGTTTATGGGTCTTGCCTGTGATTACGTTGTAGGGCGTGAAGAGGTTATATTAAATCCTCACTATAAAAGCCTAGGACTTACTGGAAGTGAATACCATACGTATTCTTTAGTAAAAAGAATAGGAGAGAAACTTGCAAACACCTTACTTGATGAATGTTTACCTCTCTCTACAAGTTATGCGAAAGAGATAAATATGTTAGATGAAGTATTTACAAGTCAAAACTATGAAGAACAATTACATGATTTTGCACAAGGTAAAATTAGTGATGAATTTTTATGGAATAAAGAAGACTATATAGAAGAGAATCGTGCTACTATAGAATCATTAAAAGAAAAAGAACTAGCAATAATGCACCCAGAATTTTGGGATGAGAAGAGTATCTTTCATACTCTAAGGAGTGAATTTGTTTATAAAGTTTGTCCAAGAGAGACACCCCAAAGGTTAAAGGAGAGCGTTTGCACGAATATAGCGTAGTACAAGCATTGCTTAATCAGTGTGAAGAACAAGCCATAAAGAATGATGCTACACAGGTTATTAAGGTTATAGCAAAAATTGGAGTGATGTCTGGTATTGAGCCACATCTTCTTCAGGTTGCGTTTGACACTTTTAAAGAAGGAACAATATGTAATGAGGCGGAGTTTATCATTAATACGCAAAAACTTAAACTTGAATGTAAAGAATGCAAGTATGTTTTTGAAGTAGATGAAGTACGGTACTTTTGTACTCAATGTGAAAGCTTAAGAGTTAAAGTGCTTGATGGGGAAGATATGTACCTCATGAGCTTAGAAATGAAATAAAAGGAATAGTATGCAAGAATATTGGGAATTATACATGAAGAATTTAGAGGGGCATCCAGCTTCTATACAGTTTAACGCAGGTATATCTATGGATATAAAAGAAGATCTAGAGTATTCGCACCCTATCGTTGCATTTGTAAAAGTAAAACTAAAAGAGCCAAATGAGAAGGGACTGATATCAGAACAAGAAGAACCAGAGATACTTTTTCTCGAAGACAAGCTTGAAGCAGGAACGATGAGGTTTCGTATAGGTAAGTATGTTGGAAGAGTAATAAGTGACGGGCATGTTACATTTTTGTATTATACACAATACACTTATAATTGGGCAGAATTTATAGAGTCCTCACTCAATGAACACACGAGTTATGAAATAACTAATGGACATGAAGCAGATGAAGGTTGGAATTATTATTATAAACTTCTTTATCCAACTCCAAAAGAATGGCAAATTATACAAAACCATAAGGCCTGCGATCAGCTTAAAGAATCAGAAGACAATCTTTATTTAAAAAGAGCGATAGAACATAAGTTGTATTTTACAAATGAAGATAAAAAAGATGCACTTATTAAAGCCTTAGAAGAGAGAAATTTTAAGATACAAAAAGATATTGTGAATGAAGATGGAGTGAAGGGTTTTGGTTTTTATAGAATTGATAAACCATTTTACCATGACATAGATGCTTTAACATTAGAACTTATTGATCTTGTTGAACTTTATGACGCACAGTACGATGGTTGGGAAACGAGTTTAGTTAAATCATAATCCCTGAAGGGTCATGAGCTCTACTCATTATCTCCTCGAGTGTTGTTGTGGGCTCTTCATTTTTTGTATAGCTTACTTTATGCTTGTCTAGGTATTGCAGTACAACAGAAATATAATTCTGGAAATTTTCTATGAGGGTATCACTGAGAGTAATCTCGAAGGTAACCTCTTGAGGAACAATACCTAACAGCATCGTCTGTGGTGTTTCTTTTCCTTGAAGTTCTAGCATATCTAAGCATTGAATAATTCCTATCTCATGTGCACCACCATTATTGAGTCCATATCCAGCAATTTCTTCGGCAGGAATAGCATAAATGGATGCCGGTGTATCATCGATAGTGACAATATCAAGTATAACTATATGGTCGTTCTCTTCAAGTACATTAAGTAAATGTATTCCCTCAACACCGCCGTTAATAATTTCAATATCCTCTG
>JAESSH010000069.1 GCA_016764205.1 Sulfurimonas sp. | reverse complement strand
TATCTGGATTTGATTCACATCCACCTACAATTGTATAAGTGAATTCTTCCCCGCTATCCATATCTGTCATAACTACGGTAGAGCCAAAACTAATTTTTGCATGTTCTAACTCTGAAGGATCAACAATTTTAGAACATCCTAAAAGCTCTGCTAAATCTGCTAAACGTCCATCGATGATTCTTTGTTGCTCTTTTGCTGCATGGTATTCTGCATTTTCTTTTAAGTCCCCATGTTCAAGTGCGTCTTCAATATCTCGAACAGTTTGAGGGCGTTTCACTACTTTTAAGTTTTTTACCTCAGCCTGTAGTTTTTCATAGCCAAAAAGTGTCATAGGTTCAATATTTTGCATTATATTCTCTTTTCATATTATATAAAAAAGATTATAGCAAAGTTACTATTATATTACTTTAAATAATAATTGTATTTAATATGAGATATTAAGTTTTAAATAATAATTATTGGTATAGAGTATTAGAAAAGGTTGTAATTATGAGCATCAAAATAAAATTCACATTATTATTTTCACTTATTTCACTTTTAGTAGCAGCTTTATCTACTTTTGTTATTAGTGGAGTCAATAGGTCATCCCAAGGTTTCCAAGATTATAAAAAAATGTCCAATAACTCTGTTTTAGCTGGTCGAGTACAGGCTAATATGTTAATGATTAGAATGAATGTAAAGGATTTTTTAAAAACAAAATCACAAAAAGATATTGATGAGTTCAACCATTACTATAATAAAACAACAGGATTTATTAATCAAGCATTGGTAGAGATTGAGGATCCATCAAGAGCTCCAAGTGTAAAAAAAATCGCTACTGATTTAATTCAATACAAGAAACACTTCTTATTAGTTGTAGATTTTTATACACAAAGAGATAAGGTAGTTCAAACAAACCTTGATATAAATGGTCAGAGAATAGAAAAACTTTTAACTTCCGTAATGAATAGCGCTAATAAGGATGGAGACAGTGCCTCTGCATTAGATGTTGCAAAAAATATTAGAACACTCTTACTTGCAAGACTCTATACAGCTAAGTTCTTAATCTTAAACGCAGATAAAGACCTACAAAGAGTTAATAAAGAATTTACAAACCTCAGTAATGCTTTAATTAAAACAAAGAATAGTCTAGAAAATAAAAAACGAAAAATACTCGTAGAAGAAACAATAGATTTAATTCAAACATATAAAAATGGTGTTTTTCAAATCAGTGTTATCATACAAGAGCGGAACAAGGTTATCAATAATAAGCTAAATATTATAGGACCTGAAATAGCTAAACGATCTGAAGATATAAAGCTTTCAATTANAACGGATCAAGAGTTAGTAGGTTCTATGGTTGAAAATAAAAATAAAAATATAGAAAATACGACTATGTACATGGGTATTTTAATGACGATATTTATTATCTCTTTCAGTATCCTTATTATTACAAGTGCCTTAATTAAACCTTTACGTTTATTAGAAGCATTAACAAAAGATTTATCAGAAGGTGATGCAGACTTAACAAAACGCTTAGAAGTAAATGGTCAAGATGAAATAGCTACTATATCTAATTATATAAACTTATTTATAGAAAAAGTTCAATCAACGGTCAAGTCTGTAAAAATTACTAGTCGTGAGAATGCATCAATTTCCGATGAACTCTCTACCGCATCAATTGGTGTTGGTAAAAATGTTGAAAACTCGGTAATCATAGTTACTCAAACAATAAAACAAGCCAAAGAGATTCAAAATGAAATAATAACTTCAATAGCTGATGCGAATGAAAGTAAAAATGACATCATAAAAGCAAAAGAGAATCTAGGAATTGCTAGAAACGATATCATCACACTAACATCAAAGGTGCAAGATACCGCACAAGTAGAAACAGAACTTTCACACAATATGGAAACCTTATCTAAAAATACACAAGAAGTAGAAACTATTTTGGTCATTATTTCTGATATTGCAGATCAGACAAACTTACTTGCATTAAATGCTGCCATAGAAGCGGCACGAGCAGGTGAACATGGTCGTGGATTTGCAGTCGTTGCAGATGAGGTACGAAAACTTGCAGAAAGAACACAAAAAACATTGGCAGAGATAAATGCAACTATTAATGTAATTGTTCAATCAATCAATGATGCTTCAGTACAAATGAACTCTAACTCAGAGGAGATTCAAGAACTAGCTACTATTGCTCAAAATGTTGCGGCTCAGATAGACTCAACCGTAAACATAGTAAATGCAGCTGTTATAGCAAGTGATAAGACAGTAAATGATTTTGAAAATACGGGTAAGGATGTAGAAAAAATAGTAGCACAAATTGTAGAAATAGATACACTTTCTACAATCAATGCAAAAAGTGTTGAAGAAATATCAGCAGCATCCGAACATTTAAATACATTAACAAGTCAATTGACTAAAAAAATTGACGTTTTTCGGACAGAGTAATATTCAGAAAATGACTAAGTAAAAACTCGATATAGGTAGTTGAGTTTTTATCTATTGTCTTATATTCACTAAAAGTGTATTCTTTAAAGATACTGTCCTTTACACACTTGCAAAGTTCGGTGTTGTTATTCTCATTGCATTGTAAAATCATTTCACTTTTTTGCTTGTCTTGCCATCCAAAATAACTTGTATACATTGGGTATAAAACCCAGAGAGCAAAGCCTAGAGTTAAAACAATGTTTGTGATATATTCTCTCTTTTTTGTTTTTCTATATTGTCTAATATCATAAATAATTAAAATCAAAAACACAATCTCTAAACTTATAATAAACCAGTCATTGTCTAAAAAATCAAACATTATTTTCCTTTTCTAATCCTTTTAAGTTCACTTTTAAGAAATCAAACAAAACTACACCTTATCTTTGAGTTTTCTAATCTCTTTAATAGCTTCAGCACACATGGTAAGTCCAAAGGAGGCGGTAACACCCATAAAGCTTCCTTTTTCTTTTACTACAGCTTCTTCGCTTGAAAAGATAACCTTGTATTTCTTATTAAATTTTCTCTTACGTAATTCATAACGTATTTTAGAACCAAATTTATCCCCATAACTCTTCCAAATATCATCAACTAGAATCTTAGTAGGGTCAAGTCTTTTTGCTGATCCAAAAGAAGATATGAGTTTTTTGTAACATTTTTGAGCGAGTGCTAACTTTGCCTTGGTGTCATCAATGGCATCAAGAACTAAATCATAAGGCTCAAAATCAAACTCTTTTACCCAGTCTTCATCTATCCTAACATTAATAACTTCTATCCTAGGGTAATGTTTTTTTAAAGCTTCAACCTTCACTTCATCTTCATGGAGCTCAGACCACATTTGACGATTTTGATTTGTTTTATCGTAGGTATCAAAATCTACTATTGTTATATCTTGTACTCCACTTCTATAAAGACAATCAAGACAAAAACTTCCAACACCACCTACACCTAAAAGAATTATTTTTGCATTTTGTAATTGTATGAATTCATCTTTAAGGAGTAACTTTATTCTGTCATATCTCATTTATTCATTACACCAATCTTCAAGGTTTTTTATACTTTTATAAGCAGATAAGTCTAACATGATTGGAGTTATTGAAATACATCCTGCCTCTATTGCTTCATAATCACTTATACCATCCGCTCCCTTTCGTGGTGCAAAACTAAGAGGATGAAGACCTAACCAGTAATGCTCTTCACCTCGAGGATTTCTATGGAGGTGTGAATCATTTGCATAAAATCTATATCCTGCATATGTTACTTTGATTTTTGCTTCTTTGACATCCGAGGGTATATTAATATTTAAAAACTCTCTCTCTGGTAGAGGAAATGTTCCATTTTTTATTTTTAAAACTAATTTCTTGATTGTTCGCGTGGCTAAAGAAAAGTCACCATCAGGATTCGTAAAGTCCATCACTTGAGAAATTGCAATCGAAGGTATACCATGAAGTACACCTTCCATCGCACCAGCGGCAGTTCCAGAATAGGTAATATCTTCACCCATGTTTGAGCCACGATTTATTCCACTCACAAGTAAATCTGGTTTTTCATCTTTGTAGATTGCACTCAGAGAAAGATACACACAGTCCGTCGGTGTACCATCATCGAGTTTGTAAAAATCATCTTCTACACTTACAAAACGAAGGGGACGTGTCAGTGTTAGGGAATGTCCACAGGCTGATTTTTCGTTAGCTGGAGCAACAACAACTACCTCTACATTTTCAATTTCTTTAAGAGCTTTTACTAAGCAAAGGAGTCCCTTCGCTTCGTATCCATCATCGTTCGTAACTAAAATTTTATACTTTTTATTCATATAAATATTTACTTTAAACTTTAAATACTCGTAATTTATCATTAAGCTCAATCGTCATCTTACTTAAGGTATCACTTGCTTGTGTAAGAGTATCAATACTCTCTATATTTTCGTTAGAGATTTGATTGATATGCCCAATTTTATCTATAATAATATCTGTTTTTGCTGCATTTTCTCTATAACCATTTAAAATATTTTCTGATACTTCCATTGAACTTGACATAATTTCAACAGTTTCGTTAATTTTGTCACCAACATCTGATGATATGGTTGCTAAGTCTTCCATCTCTTTTGAGTTCGTATCCATCTGTGATGAACTATCTGATATAGCTTGTACAATTACATTTACAGTAGCATTAATCTCGGCTAATGATTTTTGTGTATGTTCTGCTAGTTTTCTAACCTCATCTGCAACAACAGCAAATCCACGACCATGTTCACCTGCACGTGCCGCTTCAATCGCCGCGTTTAATGCAAGTAAATTTGTCTGATCTGCAATATCTGATATAACAGAAAGAACATCTTTAACCTGTGCTGCATCTGATGAAAGCTGTGAAAGAGAGTGTGCCAATTCAAGTTGCACCTCTGAGCTATCTTGAACCTTATCCACTAAAATTAAAATATCTTTTTTTGTGATTTCAAGATTTTCATTTGATTTGATTAAGTTTTCTCTTCCAAGTTCTGCTTCTTTAATCGCAGAACCTAAATCTTCTTTCATACTATTTGTGCTTTGTACGACTTTGTTTAATTCTGTATTTTCAACTTCTGAACGTTTTTCAACCTCGCGTGCTGTACTCACAAGATTGTTTGAAATGGTAGAATTATTTGAAGATGAATCAATAATACCAGAAAGTACTACTTGAACCCTCTCTATAAAGTTGTTTATATAGTAGTTTGCTTCTGCAATTTCATCCTTGCCAGAAGCGTCGAGTCGAATGGTTAAGTCACCCTCGCCTTCTGTAAGATTTTTTGCAGCATTTATTAATCTTTTTATAGGTGAAACTATCGAGTTCATGATATAAAGTAATAGCACTGTTATAAGAGAGCCAAAAGTCAACTGTATCATTAAAGAAAGTGTATGGAGATACTTAACCTCACTCTCAACAATCGGAGAATATTCTTCTAACATTGACTTAAGTAATTCATTGTTTGCAAAACCTACTTCGTACATGGAACCTAAAATACCCATCCTAGAATCAAAACCTTTTTTTTCTATGGCCTCGACATACGCAATAAAATCATTTTTAGACTGAAGAAGATTTTCTTTGATTGTACTTTCATCTTCATTCTCTTGTAGAAGATTAATAATTGTATTGTGCAAATTATTGAACTCGCTAAGATACTGTTCACTCTGAGTAATTCTAAATTTTTTCTCACTATTTATAAGCATCAAAACAAGAGAAACAATCTCTTGGTCTTCTAGTTGTTTTGCATTTGCTTCTAGTTTGTTGATTGAAGCTGAGAGAGCACCATCGAGTCCTTCCGTATTTGTATAGCCTATAGTTTTTTGTATTCTTACTAATTTATCAAAACTTACTTTATACTGGGATGTAAAATCTATTACGACATCTATACTGTTTGTATCAATATTCAATACATAAAGAGTTTTTTTAAAGTCTTCTAGCCTCATCATCATGGTGTCATAATTTTCATAAAAAAGAGTAACATCTTCTTTTTCTTTTAACTGCGTAAAATCCATACTATTTTTAGTAAGCGTTTTCATGTCCGCTTTTAACTGGTAAATAAACGTCTTCGTTTTTTGAAGGTCTGCACTCTTATCGAGCATATAACTCACAATAAATATATTTGCCAAAATCGATATGATCGATATAGCCATCACACTCACTAGTTTACGTTTAATTGTCATTATATTATCCTTGACTTTTGCAATGGTTTCTTGTTTTGGGCATCATAACATCAATGACATAGATTAGACTTAAAAGTATAAAAATTAATAACTAATATCCGATCTTATCCTATATAATACTCAGGAGTATACTATGAATACCTCATACGCTGTAGATTCTTATAGGGCACATGACTTAAGTATTTCTATGAAAACATCAAGTGGTGATGTGATAAATATGGATTTTGCTAATGCTGAGTCAACTTCATTAAGACACCAAGAAAATCAAAATGGATCACGTACATCATTAACTTATTCTTCTATGCAGTCTTTTCAGTTTACTATAAAGACAAATGGTATAGATGCCCAAGACAAAAAAGAAATAGCTGCTTTTATGAAGATTGCACAACCATTTATCGATGATTTTTTAAAAGAACTCAGAGATACTGCACCGAAGTCTCCAGTCACACAACTTGCACACAAGATAGCTGGTATCTTTGAGCCAAATAAAGAACGTGATGAAAATGCAAAGAACAATATCAAAACAAACATCGTTAAAATATTTGACAATGCACTTAAACAATTAGAGCAACCAGAAAAACTAAACCATCAAGAGATGATAAACAAAATTTTTGAAGATGCTCAGAAACTACTCGAAAAGACATTAGAAGAGTTTGATGATTTTAACAAAAAGTTTTATATCTAATAAAAAGATGCTAAAATAATTTATGAAAATAATTATTTTAGTTTGTCTACTCTCTTTGAGTCTCTTTGCTTCTACTTTTGATGAAATTTATGAGAAACTCAATAAAGAAATAAGTACTGCCTCAACACAGATTACTCCCGAAGACAAACTCCAACTATTTTTTTATGTTTTAGTCACACATGATAAACTCCTAGCGAATATACCTCCCAAAGCTATAAAGAAAAAAATGCTCTTAGTACTTTCTCACTTGGAAAAACAAAACATACTTACGAGCTACAAGGTAAAAAAAATACGTACACTCTACTTGTCAATGTTAAATAGTAGAGTTGAAAAAACAGGAACTACAAATATACCTCAGATGTCTCTATACATTTTCATTTTTATAGGAATTCTTTTTCTTTTTATAGGTTTTGGACTTTCTTATCTTATAAAAATAAAAACAAGTCCTTCAAGTCCCAATGTCGATAATGATTTAAAGTTTCGAATAGAAGAACTTGAGAATGAAAACACGAATCTTGCATACAAACTCAAATCTACAAATACTCTTAAAGAGTCTTTCTTTGAAGAAAGTAAAAATGAGATTGAAAAATATGAAAAAGAAGATGAAGAGTCTCAAAACACCATTTCGCAATTAAAAGAAGACCTCGCTACACTCACCGAGATAAATACTTCCTTAGAAAAAAACTTAGAAGAAAAAATAAATATGATTGAAGAGCAAAAAAATAATTTAGATACTCAAACAGAAGAACATGATGACGCACATGAGCAAACAGAAGAATTAAATACACTGATAACAACTATTCAGCATCAAAGTCAAGATATATTTAAAGTTTTACAAACAATTTCAGAGATAGCTGAACAAACGAATTTACTTGCTCTTAATGCGGCAATTGAAGCAGCAAGGGCAGGAGAACATGGTCGCGGATTTGCTGTTGTAGCAGATGAAGTAAGAAAACTAGCCGAAAGAACACAAAAAACATTAACTGAGGCAAAGATAAATATTACTGCTGTTGTTGACGCGATTTCAGGGCTAAAAGTAAACTAAACTTGACTAAAATGCACGATTAGTGTAAAATTATGGCATTAAAAAACTTCTTCATAAAACAAAATCCCACAAAACGCAAGGTACTTATTAATGAGTGAAAATAATTCACAGCAAGCTCGTAAAAATACAAAACCAAAAAACAACAATAAACCTCGTTCACATACACCTGTAAAAGGTGCTACTATTGATGAACTTCGTGTACAAAATATCGAAGTACTTGTTTCAATGGCAAGAGAACTTAAGGTTGAACATCCAAATGAGATGAAACGCCAAGATATTATTTTTGAGATTCTAAAAGCACAAACTGCGCAAGGTGGTTTTATACTTTTTAGTGGAATTCTAGAAATTATGCAAGATGGCTATGGCTTTATCCGTTCTATTGACAAGAGCTTTAACGAAAGTATCAATGACGCCTATGTGTCAAATACGCAAATAAAGCGCTTTGCGCTTAGAAATGGAGATGTAGTAACAGGTCAAGTACGTCCTCCAAAAGAGCAAGAGAGATACTATGCACTCATTAAAATAGAAGCGGTAAATTCACTCCCGCCAGAAGAAAGTAAAAAACGTCCACTTTTTGAGAATCTTACTCCACTCTATCCACTCGATAGCTTTCAACTAGAGTACCGTGAAAAAGGATTAGCTGGTCGTATGCTTGACCTCTTCTCCCCTATAGGTAAAGGACAACGTGGGCTCATTGTAGCTCCTCCTAGATCTGGTAAGACTGAACTTTTAAAAGAGATTGCACATGGTATTTCTAAAAACCATGCAGAAGCAGACTTAATGGTTTTACTTGTTGATGAGAGGCCTGAAGAAGTTACAGACATGGAGAGAAGTGTTAAAGGCGAAGTATATAGTTCTACCTTTGATATGCCTGCAAAAAACCACGTAAAAGTTGCTGAAATGGTAATTGAAAAAGCAAAACGTAGAGTTGAGCTCGGTCGTGACGTTGTGATTTTACTCGATTCTATTACCCGTCTTGCTCGAGCTTATAACACCGTAACACCTTCAAGTGGTAAGGTACTCTCAGGTGGTGTAGATGCAAATGCTCTTCATCGTCCTAAACGTTTTTTTGGAGCTGCTCGTAACATCGAGAATGGTGGAAGTTTAACCATTATTGCAACTGCCCTTGTAGATACTGGAAGCCGTATGGATGAAGTTATCTTTGAAGAGTTTAAGGGAACTGGAAATATGGAAGTTGTACTTGACCGTAAAATCGCAGATAGAAGAATCTTTCCCGCTATTGATATACTTAAGTCGGGTACACGTAAAGATGACTTACTTATAGGTAAAGAAGACTTACAAAAAATCTTTATACTCCGTCAAATGTTACACAAGCAAGACAGCGAAGTAAAAGCACTTCAATTCATTTATAACACTATGGGGAAAAATGCTACAAATGCAGAATTCCTAGAAAGCATGAATACCGACTCATAATATAAAATACTAGAATGAACAAAGTCCATTCTATCAGCAGGGACTAAAGTCCCTACAACCCCCTAAAGCTAAAAAATATAAACATTTTGAGAATAAACAAGGATAACGGATGAAAATCGGAGTTTTTGATAGCGGAATTGGTGGTCTTACTGTTGTAAAATCACTTTTAGAGCATCAACTTTTTGAAGAAATTATTTATTATGGGGACACAGCTCGTGTTCCTTATGGAATCAAAGATAAAAACACCATTATTCGCTACGGTTTAGAAGCTGTAGAATTTTTCAAAAACTTTGATCTTGATCTTATTATTATAGCCTGTAATACTGTCAGTGCCTATGCACTTGATGAGATGCGTGAGCTTTCTAAATGTCCTATTTATGGAGTTGTAGAAGCTGGAGCGATAGCTACTGCTAACAGCGTAAAAAATAAAGATTCAAATATTTTAGTCTTAGGAACAAAGGCAACTATAAAGTCCCAAGCCTATGAAGTTCAGCTTCATAGGCTTGGATTTACTTCGCTTCAAACAAAGGCAACGGGGCTTTTTGTTCCACTTGTTGAAGAAGAAATTTTTAATGGTGCAATCTTAGATGAAGTCTTTGAGCATTATTTTCAAACACTTAAAAAACCCGATGCAATTATCTTAGGCTGTACACACTTTCCTCTCATTTGGGATGCCTTGCAAAACTATTTTGGAAAAGATACAAAACTCATTCACTCAGGAGATGCAATTGTTGAGTATCTTGAAAATGAATTTACATTTACTACAAAATTTAAAAATCCTAGGGTGAAGTTTTTTGCTTCTGAAAATCCTGATGCCTTAAAAAGTATCGCTAAAAAATGGTTATACAAATAAAAAATATAATACTCTTTTAACATTTTTCGTGCTAAAATCTATCTAATTAAAGATGGAGAAGCTCCCGTGAAAAAAAGTTCTGAAGTACTGGCTAGAAAATATCGTCCTATAAATTTTGATGAACTTATTGGACAAGAAACGGTAGCCCAAACACTTTCTCTCTCACTTGATTCTAATCGTCTCTCTCATGCTTATCTTTTTTCTGGACTAAGAGGAAGTGGTAAAACTTCAACCGCTAGAATCTTTGCAAAAGCCCTTATTTGTGAAGAGGGAATGAAGCATAACCCTTGTGGAGTTTGTTCAAACTGTACTATGGCACTAGAAAATCGTCATATGGATATTGTTGAAATGGATGGAGCCTCGAATCGTGGTATTGATGATATTCGAGATTTAGTTGAGCAAACAAAATATAAACCAGCTATTGCACGTTTTAAAATTTTCATCATCGATGAAGTTCATATGCTCACAACACAAGCTTTTAATGCTCTTCTAAAAACACTTGAAGAACCACCAGAATATGTAAAGTTTATTTTAGCAACAACAGACCCACTTAAACTTCCAGCCACTATCCTTAGTCGTACGCAACACTTTAGATTTAAATCCATTGCTACAAACAAGATTATAGACCATCTAGCGTATATACTTAACCTTGAAAATGTTTCTTTTGAGCATGATGCCTTAGAGATTTTAGCTCGTAGTGGAAGTGGAAGTCTGCGTGATACATTAACGCTTCTCGATCAAGCAATCATTTATTCTAAAAGTCATGTTGATGTGGCTACTGTAACAGATATGCTAGGACTCGTTGACCCTAAGTTTATAGCAGATATTTTTACTGCTGTTTTTGCTAAGGACTATAAAAAAATCATTGAATACACGAAGGTTTTAGAAGACTATGAAGCTGACATGGTCGTTGATGAGCTTATTTCTTATCTTAAAGACAAAATGTTTACTCTGGATGCTCTTTTTTCCACACTTGTACTTGATAGGTTTTTTAGAATTCTGAGTGATTCTAAGTATCTTTTTAGTATAAACGCTGATGGCTCATTCGTACTTTCTATGATATTTTTTAAAATGATGGAAGCACTTAAAATCAAAGAAATAGACCAAATGATAGAATCACTACAAAATGAGATTCAAAAAACAAATACTTCAATTCCTTATACAGATGAAACACTTATAGAAACGCCAACAGAGGCTCCAAAAAATAGAGACATCTCAAAAACAACAATCAAAATATCACAAGAAACACTTACGCCTACTAGTTTTGATACTTTAATTCTTAAAATAAAAGATAGAAGTCCTGAGCTAGCACAGGTGTTTGAGGATTCTATACAATTTATTTCCTATGAAGAAGATATTTTAACATGGGAGAGTTGTGCAAATACAGAAGCTAAGAAATCTCTTACACATGGATACGCTGCCATTAAACAACTCGTTCGCGAAGTGTATGGATTTAACACAAAAATAAAATCTCTGCCTTGCACAAAAACTCCAAATATTGTCCAACCAACCATACCTGAACCTCAGAGTAGTTCTATGATAGAAGATGCTGAAATAGGTGGAAGTGGTAGTTGCGTTACAAACTGCGCAGGAGATAAAGTACCTACGAGAGAAATAGATGGGGCAGATATATTAAATGAGCCAATAGTCCAACGTGCTACTGAACTTTTTGAGGCAACCAAGAGAACTATTCAAAACAAGATTTAGTCAAAAAAAATCTTACCGCAACAAAGTCCTTCTTTTTTAGAAAACACTATGATATGCTCATACGGAATTGAGTTTCTTCTTTTGAGCGTTGCAAAATTCATTTGTGGTATTTTAAGTGCCTCTGCTACATCTTTGTCATATATTTTATCGTTTTCATTCACAGCTAAATATATTTTCAAGTAGGCTAAAATTGCTTTAAAATCTTTCATTTTTACTCCTAAGAGTAAAAATATAACTTAAAAAATATACAAAACTAGAAAGTATGACAGATTGTTATTTTTACATACCACTTGTGTCGATTAAATCGTCAACAGTTAAGGTTAAACTGCTTGTTCCATCTGAATACGTGTATGTAGTATTGTCCCCATTATCTACAGAACTCATTTCAGCCCATCCTCCACTTTTATCTAAACTAACTGAATCATCCGTAGTTCCCGTAATAGTCAGCATATTACCTGGGTCTGTCATAGTTAATACATCTGCTAGTTTTAATATAATATCATGAGAACCGTCTATTAAGTTAATTTTTTCTAAACCACTAAACTGTGCTAGATTAGCATCAGAGAAATCAAGGTTTAAAGTACCTTCTAGTTTTAAGGTATCTTCCCCTGTTCCCATGTCTATAATCTCATCCGTTGTAAGCTTATTGGCATTACCCGAGTAGATGAGAGTATCATTTCCTGAGCCCATATCTATACTAACACTATCTTTAAGTTCAGTGGTAATTTCTAAAGTATCATTTCCTGAGCCCATATCTATAACAGCATCATTTTTAAGTTTTGATACGTATATTGTATCATCGCCATCTCCCATATCTATATCTGCATCCTTTTTAATATCTTTGCCTGTCACATCTAAGATATCATCTCCCATACCCATCTCAATAATAGATGGTTCACCCTCTATATGGTCGTTTGCATTGATTCTATCATCTCCTGCACCAGTTTTGATTGTTACATCTTGTGTTTTAGCATTAATAGTAATAATATCATCCCCAGCACTCGTGTAAATATCATCTGCACTTCCATTTAAGTTGGTATTTACAGTTATCATATCAGGTTCTTGTGTATATAAAGAATTTACCTGCGCCTCATCAAAAGCAATCCCATAAATTTTTCCATCATTAATTGCACCTTCAAAACTTCCTCCAGTAATAAAAGAATCATCAATAAGAGTACCTGCTCCACCACCTATTCTTATACTTCCTGGATGCTGTGACAATCCACTTGCTGGGGCTGTAGCAAAAGGGCTACCATCTATATAGCCAGTAAGTGTTCCAGTTACTGCAGTATTTGTTGTAGATTCAAGAACTAAGACCACTTGATGTAAGTTTCCATCTCTAAGGTCAACTCCAATATTAGTTAACCATTCACCACTCCAGCCGGTACCTTTATTCCAAGCTCCAATACTGATTTCCCCATTAGCATTTAAGTAAATATTTGCACCATTTATACTCCCGCCCTCTTCATAAATAATTTGCGTACCAGTACCTGTAGTATCTGCTTTAAAGTTAAATACTATTGTTTTATTTAAATGTACTCCTAAGTTGATTTCCGTGCTATTTACTACACTTGCATAATCATCAGTGCCATCTAAAATTAATGAACTACTACTAAGAACAGCTCCATTTTGTAAAGTTACATTATCCGTCACGCTATCAGTAGGGGCTATATCATTTGTAGTATTATCAAAACTCCAGTGCACTAATAAGTCATCTGTTGGAATATCTTCATTTTCAATAATCGTTCCTGTTACAGTATCATTAGACTTTACAAGGTTTTCAAATATACTTCCATCATCGACAACACTTGCTATACCTAATGTATATTGTTCGTTCCCTTCAAATATTAAGTCGTCAAGCACTGTATTAGTAATAGTTGCTTGATTCGATCCACTTATTACAACTTGGACTACTTTAGTAGCTCCAAAGTCAGCTGATTCGGTATTATCATTCGTATATGTTAAATTGACTGTAACAGTTTGCCCTACAGCTAAGACTACAGGCTGATTACTAGAGTCAACTAATGAAACTATATGTTCTAAAGTTGCACCAGTAGCCTCTGTCACTGATGCGTTGTTACTTAATACAACCGTGACGGTATCTATAGTATCACTAATTGTAAGTGTTGCTGTATCTGTAGTAACTAAACTCTCAAACTCTGCTCCGCCTGTATAACTCGCTACTGAGATAGTGCTTGTTGAAGCATCTATATACACATCATCTGCGTCAATTGCAAATGCTGTTGAAGTTGCTGATGTTGCTCCAATAGCGAATGTAAGTGTTGCTCCATTACTCAGTGTAAAGACTACTGGTCCTGTTGTTGGTGCATTCGCAAGGTTTGCTGTAAGTGTTGCTGTTCCTACTCCCTCATCTACTGATACATCATTAAGTGTAAGTGCAGTTGTATCTGTGTCATCACTCAGTGCTGTTGTTACTGTATCTGTTGTATCAAGTGCTTCGTACTCTCCACCTGTTGTACTTGTAATACCTACAACAATGTTTGAACCTGGAGTTACATACACATCATC
>JAESSH010000068.1 GCA_016764205.1 Sulfurimonas sp. | reverse complement strand
AACAAAAAGACACTAGATGAGTAAAGGACGAATTATGCATAATGATGATGCAATGCTAAAATACTTTCACCGCCAAATACAACTTTGGGGTGAAGATACACAAAGAGGACTACAAAACAAAAAAATAGTGATTATTGGCTCAGGAGGACTAGGTTCATCTTTAGCTTTTGCACTGGGAGCTAGTGGAATCGGTGAGATTCATATGGTTGACTTTGATGAAGTGAGTGTACACAATATTCATAGACAGGTCGCTTTTAAAACTGGTGATGAGGGGAAAAATAAGGCTACTATAAATGTCCAACTCATCCAAGCACGTTCTCCTTTTGTTAATGCCATCGCACATGAGTGTAACTTTCTTGAGTGGAGTGCAAAAAATGTTGAAGTAGACCTCATTATAGATGCTACAGACAATTTACCTACCCGTGGAGATATCAATACCTATGCAAAAGAAAAAAACCTTCCATGGGTCTATGGAAGTGT
The DNA here is from genome assembly GCA_016764205.1 of Sulfurimonas sp. Next base: position 9,047 of record JAESSH010000068.1, on the reverse strand, counting down.
TGAAGCTTTTCATGGTCAGGTTTGTTTTCTTGAAGATGCTTCTTTTACCGATGCCTTTAAAATCATTACTAAAACTCCTGCTGGAATTGCAGCACCAATTGTAATGCATATTGCATCACTCCAAGCTAATTTAGCCTTACGTTTTTTAGCAGGTTTATCTATTAAAAAAGATATCTTGTATTATTTGTTTTTTAATGAAGATGGAGAGTTAGTAACCCAAAAATTTGGGTTACCAAAGAGTTAAATAACTTTAAGACTATAAGTTTGAGATATACTCAGCTATAGCTTTTTTCTGTGTTTCATCAAGTTTGTCAGATTGCGCTTTCATCATAACCTTAAATGCTCCACCATATGTTTCATCACTGTAACCATTTAAAGCATCAATAGTTCTTTGTGTATCCCAACCTTGAATTACTTCTGATTTACCTAAGGCTGCTTTTTCACCATTAGCGCCATGACAACTTATACATGTTGCATAAAGTAATTTCGCATCTATCTTAGTATCTATAATTACAGACTCAACAATATCTGTAGTAGCTTCTTCTACTAAAGTTTTCAAAGCTGGTGCATCAATGACTTCAAGCTTTTCTTCCACCACTACTTCCATTGGTGCTTCGACTACTTTACTCGCAGCCTTTTCATCACTACTACAAGCAACCAAAAACACCAATACGACAAGTGATGTAAGTACAGATAATGCTATTTTCATATATATTACCTTTTATTCTTCAACTACATTCATCAAAGCTGCTGCTTTTGCTTCTACTTTTTCCTCAACTACTTTAACATCAGCTATTGCCTCAACTACTTCAGCCTCAACTGCTTTAACTTCAGCTACTACTTCATCTACTTTTGTTTCAACTGTTGTTTGAACTGATTTAGTCTCAACTTTTGTTTCAACTGCTTTACTCTCTTCTTTAACATCACTGCTACAAGCAATAAACATAAACGCTACAACTACTGATAATACTATTTTCATACTTCTTCCCTTTTATTTTTAAATCCCGTAAGTAAAGCATAATTAAGCTTTAGATTAAATATAAATTTCATTAAAAACACTAAAAACCATAAAAANACCAAAGGAAACAATACAGTTGTAACAATAAACATTGTTATGAGTTGAATTACTTTATTGGAGAATGTTTCTGTTTTATTTTTTAACTGNACCCACAGAGAATTAAATTCTTGTTTATTTTCTCGTAGTACGTCTAAATCATCTTTATACGNTTGTATATAATCNTTTGATAATGTATATTCTTTTATATACACTTCTTTATAGATAAACTCTGTNGAATATACAAATACTACTGCGCCAAANCGTAANATNAGAAGAAGNAAAAATAATTTAATAAAAAAGACAAATACAAAATTGGTATTGAATTTTTTCATCCATAAGGCAAAAATACTTATGCCTGCACTTANNAGTAAAAAAGATTTTATAAACAAACTTTTTCCAACTAAGAGTAACAAATGCTGTATACCGATAGAGACAGATGAAACAAGCATAACAAAAGAAAATCTCTCNACTAAATCATTAATAGGATCTAAAATTTCTCCAACTCCAACAGTAGCCCCAACAAACAAACTAAGATTTATTTCTGTACTTTGAAGCACAGAAATGATTGCATTTAATCCTTTGACTAGTGCAAAAGAATACACTGCACGCTCAAACGTTTCTTTATAAATTTCNATTGCACTAGCATCAACCTGTGTAGAGAAACTAAGTACTGCCATAAACAGTAGAAAAAGTGTTAAAAATATCTTCATTAATACGCCTCTAAAAGATTTTGGTTATAATAACATTAATTTACATAAAGTGAAAAAATATGACTTTTGAACCATATCCATTTGAAAAACTAAACAATTTACTAAAAAATATAACTCCAAATCCAAAATTTGAAGCCTGTGCTCTTACTATTGGAGAACCTCAGTTTCAAACTCCTCAGTTTATCCAAAATGCACTCAAAGACNCNACAAGTCTTCTTCAAAAATATCCCAAAACCTCNGGAAGTNNTTTACTNAGAGAGGCACAAAGAACATTTATAAAAAAGAGATTTAANCTCNAACTTAATGATGCACAAATTATTCCAACCCTTGGAACACGGGAAGTACTTTTTAATTTTCCACAATTTTTACTTTTTGATAAAAAAAATCCTGTTATGGCTTTTACAAATCCTTTTTATCAAATTTATGAAGGAGCTGCTATTGCCACTCGTTCTAAAATTATTCATCTCAACCTCACACAAGAAAACAATTTTAAACCCCAAATAAATGANGAAGAATTAGCNCATTGCGATTTAGTCATTTTAAATTTTCCAAANAATCCCACTTCATCTGTTTTAACNCTTGANGAATTAGCNCAATGGGTNNANNTAAGTCTANAACACNACTTTGTTTTACTNAACGATGAATGTTANAGTGANATATATACNAACAANCCTAGNCCNTCACTTNTAGAAGCATCTNTATTTGCTGGAAATACTNCTTTTAAAAATATTTTAGTCATNAANTCNATTTCNAAGCGNTCATCAGCNCCAGGACTTAGAAATGGTTTTATAGCAGGNGANGAAAATATTTTAAAAAAATATATGAAGTACAGAACCTATATNGGCTGTGCTTCNCCACTTCCACTTCAATCAGCTGCCGCAGTNGCTTGGTTNGATGAAGAACATGTTCAAAAATCGCGAGACATTTATAAAANGAACTTTGAAATAGCAGAAGAAATNTTAGGAACTAAAATTCCTCAGGCAACTTTTTATGTCTGGTTGNAAGTTCAAAATGCTGTAGAGTTTACGAAAAAACTNTATAAAGAGTACAATGTAAAAGTTTTNCCTGGCGANTACCTNGGACGAGAAGACTCTCATGGTAANAANCCTGGTACTGGCTTTATACGAATTGCTCTTGTAGAACCAGAANAAAANACAAGAGAAGTCTTAGATAGAATCAAGGAATGTTTAGTTGGATAAAAGCGACAATAAANAAGTATTGAAAAAAAAAGTACTCGAAGCACTTACAGAGGCAGANATAGCAAGTATGTATGTCCTGCAAGATGAAGCACTTGAGTTCTTTGATGAAGAAGAATTAANNGGNTTTTTTGCAAATANTTTAGACCTAGCCTTAGAAAACTTAACAAATACCTTAGAATCATGCACAANACTTCANATGGATAAGGTNCAAGACTTTGCNACACTTCNNGCNCTTTATGAATACGCGATGGAACANTACCATNGTGGTAANCCAAANGATGCAAGTGCCCTTTTTGAAGTTCTNTCAGGGGTAAGTAACGATNAAGTNTTTNANANTGCNTTAGNATATCATCAANTAGCTGCACAGAACGCAATATCTTTAGATATATTTATGGATGANTATGCNGATATNGAAAAAACACAAGAAAGTAAAACATTTTATATCTCATGCTTTAGTAANAAGGCACAAGACTTGCTTAATAATCAAAAAAAATAACGGAGTAATAAATGAAGATTCATTTTATTGGTATTGGTGGTATAGGAATTTCTGGTCTCGCNCAATATATGAANTTTCGAGGACATGAAGTCTCAGGTTCAGACATTTCANATTCACTCATTACACAAAAACTTCGTGANATGGACATANAGATTAGCATACCACATTGNCAGTCCTCTATTACAAACCATGANTTAGTNGTTCATTCTGCCATTATNAGACCCGATAATCCAGAAATTATAGAAGCTAAGNCNNAAGGAATTGAAGTACTTGCGAGAAGAGAAGCTCTTCCTATGATTTTAGGTGANAGNAAGGTGTATTCGGTTGCTGGNGCACATGGTAAAAGTACNACNACTGCGATACTCACNGCTATCATGCAAGGTTCNGCTATTATTGGTGCAGAATCNAAGGCCTTTGGCTCAAATGTTCGTTATGANGANACAACNGATACAATGCTTTTTGAAGCAGATGAAAGTGATGGNAGTTTTTTAAACTCAAATCCACATTGTGCNATTGTNATCAACGCTGAACCTGAACATATGGAATANTACGATTATAATTATAAACTNTTTTATGANTCTTATAAAACTTTNATTAACTCNGCNGTATTTCGTGTCTTAAATGCAGAAGACAAGTTTTTATCAACCNTAAAANATGANNTAGANGCAGAGTGGCTNTACCCTAGTCGTGAGATNAANAATATTGAGTTTGTACTTATAAANAANGAACCCCATACACGNTTCACTTTAAGAGATTTTGGTTCNTTTGATGTTTGGGGCTTTGGAAAACATATAGCNCTNGANGCTNCTTTAGCAATTCTTTCTGCAAACGAATCAATGGANATAGAAGATATTAGAAAAAACTTATTGACATTTAAGGGCATNAAAAAACGTTTTGATATTGTTGGTTCNGAGAATCATTCTGTNATTATTGANGACTATGGNCATCATCCTACTGAAATTAAAGCAACATTTGAATCAGTAAAAGAATATGCTGCACTTAAAGGTTTTGACAAAATAACTGCTATTTGGCAACCACATAAATACTCCAGAACTATTGATAACCTTGATGCCTTTATAGAATGTTTTGAAGGTGTGGAGGAACTTATAATTCTTCCCGTATGGTCAGCTGGTGAAGCTCCACAAGAAATAAATTTTGAAGAAAAGTTTAAAAGATATAACCTAACAATGGCTGATAGAATTACTCGAGTAAATAACACAATAACAGTTATTAAAGATGAAAAAGACTTAGAAGTTTTGGACAAAGGACTTATTATAGGTTTTGGTGCTGGTGATATAACATACCAAATTAGAGGAACTGCATAAGATGGCATATATTTACGGAATAATTCTTATAGGTCTGTTTTTTGCAGCCCTGCATTACTTTACCGACTTAACACACTCCCAAAAATGGTGGGTAATTACTACAGTACTTGCAATAATTTCCATTGCTATTATGTTTAACACATATAATGAACAAAAAAACGAAAAAACAAGAGACATTGTCGTCAAGTTTAAGCAAGGAAAAACAATAAACTGTAATGAGATAAAAGTCAATACACAAGCCTATACATTGAGTGTCGGAACATATACATTTATAGGAAAAGAAAACACCAGCAATGCTGGACAAATGATTTCTCTTTCAGATTGTGAGTAACTAGTGAGCAATTAGTGAGTTTTTTGTACCCTTTAGTTACATACTCGTAATTTTCTCGGTACATTAGTACTTACTTTAGTCTTTTAAGTACATTTATATCTTATCATTGAGTGCATAATAAATAATCTTCAATGGAGCAATAACTATTAACGATGATATGACTAAAGACAATACAAAATTACTACAAGATGCTAGTATAAATAATACACTAAGTGAAGAAAATAGTTCCCTTTTATATAAACAAGCGTACTATAACAGCTTAACTGGATTGCCAAATCGTTTAAATCTTATTAACACTCTCGATGAATATAAAAACCACTATCTTCTTTTACTCAACATTGATGAATTTAACCTTATAAATGATTTTTATGGGCATACCGTAGGAGACAATGTTCTTAAAAGTATAGCCTCTCTCTTAAAAGGTTTCTCATCTCTTCATAACACACTTATATATAAGTTGCCAGTAGATGAATTTGCCTTAATTGTAGAAAAAAAATCTTACAAAAAAAGAACTTGCGTCACTTACAAATAAATTAATAAGCACTTTAAATAACCATTATGTTCTCTATAAAGATTATCAAATCAAAGTTGACATAACAATCTCATCAGCTGAAATCTTAAGTGATGGATCAGGGCTTGTAAATGCAAGCATGGCTCTTAAGCTTGCAAAAAAGCAAAATACAAATTATCTCATTTACGATGAATCCTTAATGCTTACAAAAAGTTACGAGACGAACTTAAATATGGCAACAACAATCAGAGAAGCTATAAATACTGATAATATTTTCTCCTACTATCAACCTATCTATGATGCTAAAACAAAAAAGATACACAAGTATGAATGTCTTGTACGTTTAAAATCTAGTAATAATGAGATACTCAACCCTGATTCATTTTTGGAAATTTCGCAAAAGATTAAACTCTATCCAAGCATTACAAAAATTATGATTGACAAAACCTTTACTTACTTTGCACAAAATGGGTTTAACTTTAGTATTAACCTTTCATTTGAAGATATTTTAACTACTACTACAAAAGAATATTTGTTTGCAGCAATAGAATTTTATGATATTGCGAAGCAACTTACAATTGAAATATTAGAAAATCAAAAGATGGATCAAGAAGACACTGTTAAAATATTTATAAATCAAATCTATAGCTATGGAGCCAAAATCGCCATTGATGACTTTGGTAGTGGATTTGCTAACTTTCAACATATTGCAAGTATTAAAGCTGATTATTTAAAAATTGATGGTTCCCTCATCAAAAATATAGATATAGATGAAAAACTACGCCTTATCGTTGAAACAATCATTATTTTTGCAAAAAAACTTGGTATGAAAACTATTGCTGAGTTTGTACATTCTAAAGAGGTTTACGATATTGTTTGCAAGCTTGATATTGACTACCTACAAGGTTATTACTTGGATGTACCCCTAGCAAAAATTTAGCTATAATTTCAGAATATGAAAGAAACTACATCCTCTCAATTAGACAAACTTATAGAGCAACTTGATTTAACCGAATATATTCATTCATTTTTAAATTTTTTTTCACGTGAAAGTTCCCTTTATATACAAGGGGATCAAGAACTTCACTTTCGCTATATAAAAGCACTTGATGCTTTAGAATTCAATGCTCCTCCTAAAATAAGCCCCTTTAACGAGATAAAGTACCGTCTAAAAAAGCATGGTATTTTAAACTTTGAACAAATCTTTGAAATTGTAAAAATCGTTCGTTATTTTCGTTACTTCAAAAACCGTTCCTTGGATGGAATTATTGGGCAATGGATGTCAAAATTCATCATAGATGAACGCTTTGGGACAATAGAAAAATATTTCACAAAAGATGGAAAATTCGAAGAAAATTTGGATGAAAACCTTTTTGCTTTGGGTCAAAGAATACGTGAACATAAAAATCAAATGAGCGATTCACTCAAACGCATGATGTCAAGTTCAAAACTCGCTGGATATTTAGTAGACACACAAATTCATTTACTCAATAACGAAGAATGTCTTTTGGTTCGTGGTGGATTCAACCATGTTCTTAAAGGCGCTGTAATAGGAAGAAGTACAGGTGGGTTTTTTTATGTATCGCCTGATTCTATCCTCAAATCAAAAGAAAAGATTCGCTATATAGAGCAAGAAAGAGAAGGTATTTTTTATGAGTATGTAAAAGAATTTTCATCTAAGCTTTCACAAATACAGCCTTTTATCAACTTCATAGATAAAGAATTTGACAAGTTTGATAACTACCAAGCTCGTGTTTTATTTGCACGTGCAAAAAACTTAGAAATCATCAAGTCAAAAAATGACTCAAAGATAATTTTACATTCATTTATTCATCCAGCCTTACACAATGCGAAACCTATTCATGTTGATTTTTCAAAAAATATTTTAATGATTACTGGTGTAAATGCCGGTGGTAAGACTATGCTTCTTAAGTCTATTCTTGCCTCTGCTTTTATGGCAAAATATATGATTCCAATGGCACTCGATAGTGCAAAATCTCATATTGGTTCTTTTAAAACTGTTTTAGCAATTATAGATGACCCTCAAAATGTTAAAAATGACATATCAACCTTTGCAGGAAGAATGCAAGAGTTTAGCAAAGTATTTCAGCATAAATCCGCGCTTGTTGGTGTAGATGAAATAGAACTAGGGACTGACAGTGACGAAGCAGCAGCTCTTTTTAAAGTCATACTCGATGATTTAGTTCAAAGAGGGCAAAAGGTAGTTGTAACAACACACCATAAACGTCTAGCAGCACTTATGGCTGACCGCGAGGATGTTGAGCTTATGGCTGCCATATATGACGAAGAGCAAAGAAAACCAACCTATGAATTTATGCAGGGAATCATTGGGAAAAGTTATGCCTTTGAAACTGCTAGTAGGTATGGAATCTCCAATAAAATTGTTAATGAGGCTAAGTCTGTTTATGGAGATAACTCTGAAAAACTAAGTCTCTTAATCGAGCGAGGTTCACAGCTTGAGCGTGAACTTAAGCAAAAACATGAAAAAGTCGATAAAAAGTTAGAAGAACTAACAAAAAAAGAACGCTTCATTAAAGAAGAAAAAGAAAAACTTTATAAAGAACTAGAAGAACAACGCTATGCTCTTAAAAGAAGTTATGAAGTCGCAATTTTTGAAGCAAAAACTGCCGCAAAGGCTGGAGATTCACAAGCCATTCATAGAGCAATGAATAAGGCAAATAAAAAACTCCCAGATGCGAAAAAAGAGATTTATAAACATGTTGACTTTAAACTTGGAGATAAGGTCAAGTACCATTCGCAAAAGGGTATTATCATCTCAATGAAAGAGCAAAAAGAAGCAACTATTGAAGTTGAAGGTATGCGAATACGTGTTCAAACAAAACATCTCAAACATACAAAAATTATACAAGCTAAGCCAAAAACAAATGTTAATCTTCAGGTACAAAAACGTGCAGGATTAAAATGTGACTTGCATGGAATGCGAGCAGATGAAGCCTGTGAGACACTGGATAAGTTTCTTTCAGATGCACTTATTAATGGTTGGGATGAAGTAATCATTTACCACGGAATCGGCACAGGAAAACTTTCCTTTGCTGTGAAAAACTTTCTTATTGCACATCCAAGAGTACGAGGATTTGATGATGCCCCTCAACACTTAGGTGGCTTTGGTGCAAAGATTGTGAGTCTGTAAATGGGCAAAAAAGTAGCTATTGTAGGAGCTGGTGCATCTGGTCTTTTATGTGCCATACTCTGCTCAAAAAAGAACTTAGAGGTATCTGTCTTTGAGCAAAATAGTAAGTTAGGGAAAAAAATTCTTGTCTCTGGAAATGGACGATGTAATATAACAAATACCAAGCTTTCAAGCAAGGATTATTACAGCCAAAACCCTGACTTTGTTACACAATCTCTCAAAGAATTTGACTTTAAAGAATTTGAA
>JAESSH010000067.1 GCA_016764205.1 Sulfurimonas sp. | reverse complement strand
CTATAGCCGTATATTCAAAACTAAAAGCAATGTTTGCTCAGGAAATAACATTCCTTTTTGAAAGTGCTGGACAAAGCGATGGAAATTATAGTTTTATTTGTATTGGGGCGAGAGAGCGACTCCAATATATTGACAATCAAACAATTTATACAGATAAAAATGCTATCCAGCACATAAGAGAAGAAAACCCTTTTACTTTTTTAAAGAATCATTACAAAAATATTGATACGACCCAATATAAAAAAGCTTGCAAAGAATTAAAAATTGCGTATGTTGATGGATTTATAGGATACATTGGCTACGATATGGTAAAAGTATTTGAACCTAAGCTTAGCGCAAATATGGACAAGCTCTACGATGACTTAAATACCCCTGACCTTGATTTAATCCTTCCAAAAATGATTCTTGTTTATTCTCATAAAAACCATCAAATCACACTCGTAAGTACACTCCAAGAGTTTCAAAATAAATTTGGGGCAATCCATGATGACCTCAAAGGCTCTTATACCTACCAACATAGAGTTAAAAATATTGGTACAGATAAAGGTAGTTATACACACTCTAAAGAAAAATTCTTTACAATGATTGACAAATCACAAGAAATGATAAAAAGCGGTGATGTTTTCCAGATTCTCATGACAAATCGTTTTACTCGAAACATAAAAGTTGATCCTTTTAGTTTTTATAGAATTTTACGTACAAAAAACCCCTCTCCATATATGTTTTTGATGGAATATGAAGACTTCAACATAGTTGGTTCTTCTCCTGAGGTTATGGTACGTTTAACTGATGGTGAACTCTTACTCCGCCCTATTGCTGGAACGAGAAAACGTGGAAAAACTAAAGAATTAGACAAAGAACTCGAACTCGAATTACTCGCAGACACAAAAGAGCTAGCCGAGCATTTAATGCTTATCGACCTAGGAAGAAATGACATTGGAAGAGTTGCAAAAACTGGAACTGTCAAGGTAGAAGATATGATGCATATTGAACGTTTTTCTCATGTTATGCATATAGTCTCCGATGTCGTTGCCGAGCTTGGAGATGACAAGGATATGTTTGACCTTTTTATGGCTACATTTACAGCTGGAACTATGACAGGTGCCCCAAAAATTCGTGCGATGGAACTTATAGCAGAGTATGAAGGTGTAAAACGTGGTTTTTATAGTGGGAGTATTGGTTACTTTGGTTACGATGGAAATATGGATAGTGCAATCACAATTAGAACTGCTCTAGTAAAAGAAGACAAGGTAATTCTTCAAGCTGGAGCTGGAATCGTAGCAGACAGCGTAAAAGAATCAGAGTATCAAGAAGTTGTTAGTAAACTCGGTGCACTCGTTCATTCTTTAGAAGACTTAGACTAAAAAGGAAACTACTATAAAACTTTTTGCTATCTTTGGTGACCCCGTGTCGCATTCTCGCTCCCCTCTTATGCATAACTGTGTTTTTAGAAATCTTAACTATCCAGCATCATATACACGTATACATTTAAAAGATGGTTCTAAACTTCGTGATACTTTTTTGACACTTAATCTTAGTGGAGCAAATATTACTGTTCCACATAAAGAAGCTGCATATAAAGCCTGTGATGAAATTCGTGGCTTTGCAAAAAAGGTAGGTGTTGTTAATACCATAGTAAAAGAAGATGGGAAACTCATAGGTTACAACACAGATGCGGATGGTTTTATCTTTGCTATTAAAGAGTTTAAAAATATCAAAAGTATCTTGATTTTAGGTGCTGGTGGCACGGCAAAAGCACTTTGCGCCAGATTCTTAGAAGATGAAATTGAAGTAGATATAATCAACAGAAGTGAAGAAAGACTAAGATACTTTAAAGAGCTTGGTTGTCAATGCTTTAGCTGGGATTCGTATCAAAGCAAATATTATGACCTCGTTGTAAATACTACAAGTGCCGGGTTAAAAGATGAAGAACTTCCTGCACCATCAAATATTATAGAGTCTATTTTAAATAACACCACCTTTGTAGCAGATGCCATTTATGGAAAACTCACTCCATTTTTAAAACACGCAAAAAAGAAAAATCTGCCTTTTAAAGATGGGGCAGATATGCTCTTAGGTCAAGGTATTTTAGCAAATGAGCTTTTTGTAAAGAATGAACTCTCAAAAAAAGATATTAGTACCTACATGAAAAAAAGTTTTAGCCTTTAACCTTACCAGTCATCTAAGACAAATTTTGTAGATGCTTCTACTTCATCCTTTGTAAGGTCTTCATTTATCTCTGGCTCTTTACTCTCTTCTTTTTTAGGCTTATTTATCTGCTCTTCAAACTGTAGTTCTAAGCCTTTTGATGTCATAATAAAGCCACTTACATGAACCTTGCCCTCATGAATTTGATTGTGATGTTCTTTACAAAGTGGTACAAGGTTATGTTTGTTGTCTTGATGAAAGTGCCCTATAAAACCAGCGGAATCAGCAAGTGAACGTTGTGAGATATGGTGCACATCCTCTGCCATTGCTCCACAAATAATACATTTTGTTACGTATAAGTCTTTATTGTATTTTGATTTTTTCTTTTTTACTAAAAGTTCTAATTCATCAAAATCATTTGACAAGCGTTTTCTAATTTGATTCGCAGTATNTANAAANTCAGAATCCATATGAAGTGATTTTGCAAACTCTAGTCCATAAACACTACTTCCACTCCCTTCTTGTAAGATTCTGTTAAAAAGAAGTGTATCTTTGTCCTCGTCATATTCCACACTTAAATGTAAGTCTACAACGTTGTTTAAACTTGTGATTTCTTTCATACTAGAGAGTTGGTGCAAGTGTGTTGCAAAAAGAAATAAACAACGCGATTTTGCTAACTTCATGATAGCACTTGCAACAATAGCAACACCTGAGAGCGTTTCAGTTCCATGACTTATTTCATCACCCAAAACAAGAGAGCGAACAGTCGAGCGATTAAAAATATTTTTCATCTCCAACATTTCAACTGCAAAAGTAGAAAGCCCTTTTGCTAAATTGTCTCTTGACACAATCCTTGTAAAGAGTGAATCAAAAATACTAAACTTCATCACAGCCCCACTCACAAAAAAGCCTGACTGCGCCATNANAACTGCNATTGCTATACTTTTCATTAAGGATGATTTACCACTTGAATTTATTCCATATAAAAGTACACCGTTAATATCATGACCATCATGTACACCAACTTCAAGCATAACAGTTTTTGGATGTGGCACATCCATGTACTCACGATTTCCCATGACAATATCATTAGGAACATAAAGTCCACCACGCTCTTGTACTTCAATAAGAGGATGACGAAGTTGCATAATTTGCATAAAGTTTTCATCTTCTTGTGTCTGGATAATCATAGGGCGAGAATGCTTGTAGATTTGTGAAACCTTTGATGAACTTACTCCTACATCTAGATCAGATACATAGGCTATAACTCTATCAAACAACAAGGTGTATTTTCTTTCATATAAGGCTTGAAGTTGTGTNTATCTCTCTTTAACTAAACTCACGATTTTACGACGATTTTTCATAATCTTATCAGACAAGTCATCTGTAAAGCACGAAGTAATTTTTACATTATTTGTAAGTTTTTTAAGATTAAATTTTGCAAATTCATCATCACTAGAGAATTCTTTCTCAATCTGAGAAAATCTATTTTTAGACAAAGAAATGTAATAACCCTCTTTTTCTAAAAAGCCTAGTGTNACAAGACGNGAAGAACTTCCTGCATTTNCATTTANNACAAGTTTTTGTATCTTTAGTCATGATGTCTTCAAAGGCGATAAACATTACTCTATTTTCTTCTACCAAACTATCTATGCTCTCATCAACTCCTAACATTAAAAAGTTTTCATTAACTGTGTTATTTGTAAAACGACGAGAAATATCGAGATCTATACTCTTTGAAATATCTCGTATAAATTCATTCAGTTCACTCTCATGAAAAGGGGTGGCTTGAATCTTGTATTTTTTAACATACGCCATTAACTCTTTTACACTTAGCATAGATTCGTATACATGATTCATCTCAAAAGGATGAAGCCGACCTAAAGACAAACGGCGGGATAGTCTTTGTATATCATAAATTCCGCGCATAGTCTCATCCAAAATACGGATATGAGAAGAAACTTTTTCTATCAGGTTATAACGACGCTCTAGTTCTTTCTTTTCCATAATAGGGTTAAGTAACCTTTCTTTTAAAAGACGTCGTCCTATTGCCGTTGCAGTTTTGTCAAGCATTTTTAAAAGTGTGAATTCTTTTTTGTCCTTGGAAATAATACCTACCTGCTCTAAAGCATTATTCCCAAGATACATAAAACGACGATTATCAATTAACTTAGGCATAGTAAGTTTTTGTACGATATGAAAATCATGCTCAATCACAAAATGAATGAGAATTGCCAAAGATTCGGTAATCATAGGAGAGCGTTCTAAGTCTAAATGCTCTATAGGTGAGAGGAGTGAATGAATTTGATACACTTCACCAAAAAGCTTGTTTTGAAAGTCTACACGNGGTCTTTNGTTNTTNACACTATAATGATAATGCTCAGGAATTTCTAANTATCCCATCACATGNCGTTGGTCTNTGATTCCATCTAAAAATGTAACAACNACNTCAGATGTTCTATAAATATTTAAAAGGTTAAATACTTCATCAAGCGCATAAAAAGGATCTTCACTTGTTCCATGCGTTTCATAAAGAAAGGTTTTGCCAGTTGTTACATCTATAGCAGAGTACCCAATGTTATAAATACCACGATGGCAATCCACTAACAAAGATACGATATAGTTATCGTCGTTGTCTACAATATGCTCAAAATTTGTTCCAGGAGAGACTATCTGTGCTATATAACGGCTTATCTTTGGAGGGTTACCTTTTTGTTTTACAACAATAACTGTGTATTTTTGCTCGGCTATTAAACGACTTAAATATCTCTCAAAACTTACACATGGCACTCCAGCTAAAAGAGGATTTTTATCTGAATTTTCTACAATACTTTTGTTTTTTTTTGTGAGTTGAATATTAAGAAGTTCAGCTATCTCTTTGGCTTTACCAATTTGTTCTTCATCATTATTTACTTCATAAACCTCATAGAAAGTGCCAATTTCCATAAATACTACAGTATCAGACCCATATTTTTCTTCATAATATCTCTGTAAGTCAAAATATATTTGGGTTAAAAGTTTGTCTTTATTTTCTAAAATATCACTTGTGTCTGATGCACGCATATATTGGTTTTCCTACTTCTAAATACCAAGGATTATAGCATAATTAGACATCCCAAAAAGTTTCTTGGTAAATAGGTTTTTCTTTGCTATAATTACTTTTATTCTAATAGGTCAATAAATATGAACAAGAAACTTTTTTTAATTCTTTGGATTACAAGTATACTAAACGCTCAAGACCTCCAAACAAGTATTCAAGAAGTTATACAAACCAATCCAATTATTTTAGAAAGACTTAAAAACTATACTGTTATAAAAGAAGATATTACCGGTGCACAGTCAGCTTATTATCCAAAACTTGATATTTCCTTAGGTCTTGGGTATGAGCGAAGCCAAAAAGAAGACTACACAGGAAACTCCACACTTACAAAAGAGGGAAATAGTGTCAAGACTTTAGGGTTAGATGTTTATCAAAATGCCTTAAGCTATACACAAAATCTTTTTAATGGTTTTGGGACAACATATAAAGTACGACAACAAGAGCATCGTACTACCGCTGCAGCGTATAGTTATATTGAAAAAGTAAATGATACTTCTTTTAACATGGTAAATACCTATCTTGAAGTCATAAAAAATCAAGAACTCCTCCAAACTGCAAAAGCAAATGTGGATATTACTGAGGATATTTTTATAAAGGTTCAAAAGCTTTATGATTCTGGACTAACAACACTCTCTGAAGTCAACAAAATTGAATCATCCTTAGCTTTAGCTCGTGCTAACTACGTTGTTGAAGAAAACACTCTCTTAGATGTTACTTACAATATGAAAAAAGTTCTTGGTAGATTTTTAGACCCTACAAAAATGCTACGACCAATTTTTAATACAGACATCCCAACAAACTTAGAGGAAGCTTCCCAGTTTGCAATGCAAAACAATCCATCTTTACTTGTTGCTAGCTCTAATATTAAACTCGCTCAGGCAATATTTAAGGAAAAAAAAGCTCCTTACTATCCATCTTTAGATATAGAAATATCACAATCCCTTAATAAAAACCTCAGTGCTATCGAAGGTACTGACGATAGGTTTCGGGCAATGGCGTACATAAGATATAATATTTTTAATGGTTTTGCAGATAGTTCAGCTCTTCAACAAACTAGATCACGAGTACATCAAGAAGTAGAATCTAAAAATGACTTACGGAGGCAAGTTCTTGAAGGTCTAGAACTTTCTTGGGCAGCGAATGAAAAACGTACTATTCAATTAAAGCACTTAGAAGATTATAAAGAGTTTTCATTCAAAACATTAACACTCTATTCAAAAGAATATGACTTAGGTCGTCGTTCATTACTTGACCTTTTATCAGCTCAAAATGATTTTATAGCTGCAAAGTCAGAAGTAATCAAAACAAGCTATAGTATTTTATTTTCAAAATATAGAATCTTGGATGCACTTGGAATTTTAGTCCTCTCCCTTACTGGTAGTACTGACAATATATATGCAAGTGTTGGATTAAACGGAGTAGTACCAAAAAATCAAGATACTCTACCAGTTGGGCTAGACAGAGATAAAGATTTAATTGTTGATGAGAAAGATATATGTTCAAACTCTCTCCCAAAAGAAATGAAAGGGATATATGGTTGCAGGGCTACATTTACAAATACTAAACAAATTGAAAGATACAATGGTTTTTTATTTTCTAAGGATGCTACACTCTCAAATGAAAGTAAAGAAAAACTTCATGCTCTCATTAAACAAGTCAAAAACTTTGGTTGGAGTAACTTACACTTTGATGTACTTGCAAACGTTGATGAGGATACTGATGAAAAAACAATGTTTCATTTATCAGAGAAACGTGCCAATGTTGTTAAAGATATACTTCTCCAAGGGGGAGCCTTAGAAAAAAATATAACTATTCATGCCCAATCTAACAAGGCACCCTTATATACAACAGAAGTAGAAACTGGTAGAATTTTAAACAACCGTGTAGATATCGTAGTTCGTAAACTTAAATAAAAGGCTTTTTTGAATGTTAATAACAAATGCTGATAACTTACAAATGGATGCTTTGCTTGATTGCTTGGTTCTTTTTACAAAACTTTATCATAAACCATTTTCTGCAGAAGCTTTAACTGCAGGTTTGCCTATAGAACCTGGTTCAGAATCACCTGCACTTTTCTCTATCAATAAGGCAAAAGGACTTTTTTCTCGTGCTGCTGGACGTGCTGGATTGAAATCTTCACTTGTTAGACGTCCATTATCACAGATATCTCCCTTACAGCTTCCTATGATAGTTCTTTTATCAAATCAAAGTGCTTGTATACTTGATAGCTTCTCTAAAGACGGACAAGCTAAAATTATTATGCCTGCTGAAGAAGCTATTGAGCAGTTAGTGGATATAGAAGATTTAGAAGATGAATATATCGGTTTTGGTTTTTTAATAAAAAAAGAGTTTGAATACACTGATGACACATCCAGAACATTACACCTTACACAAAAACATTGGTTTTGGAGTACTATAAAACTATCTACTGGGGTTTATAAAGATGTTTTATATGCTTCTTTACTCATCAACCTTTTTGTATTAGCTTCTCCTCTGTTTACTATGAATGTATACGATAGAGTTGTACCAAACAATGCTATTGAAACACTTTGGGTCTTTGCTATTGGAATTAGTGTTATCTATTTGATAGATACCTTCTTAAAGTTTACTCGAACATTTTTACTTGAGAGTGCTGCTAAAAAGAGTGATATTATTATGTCTTCTATTATTTTTGAAAAAGTACTCGATTTAAAAATGGCAAACCATCCTGCTTCAGTTGGCTCTTTTGCATCAAATTTAAAAGACTTTGATTCTATACGAAACTTTTTAACAAATGCAACAATGGCTGCCATAATTGATTTACCATTTGCAATTATTTTTTTACTTGTTATCGCATATATTGGAGGTATGATTGTTATCATTCCTATGATTACTATGCTCTTTATCTTATCGTATGCACTTTTGATTAAAAAGCCATTACGAGCAAGTATAGAAAGTACCCATGAAGCAAATGCTAAAAAAAGTTCCATTCTTATTGAAACACTCAATAATATTGAAACACTTAAAACACTTGGAACTCTCAACCAAGTACAATGGAAATGGGAAGAATCAACTGGTGAAATTGCAACAAAAAGTTTAAAGTCCCGTATACTTTCTTCTTCTATCCCAACAATTACACAACTTTTAATCCAATTAAATACTGTAATGATTATAGTTTTTGGTGTCTACCTTATTCAGGACCATGAACTTTCAATGGGTGGGCTTATTGCCGTTGTAATTTTAACTGGACGTGCTCTGGCTCCTATGGGTCAAGTAGCTGGACTCATGACAAACTATGAAGATACAAAAACATCTTATGAAGCACTCAATGACATTATCTCTCAACCAAGTGAGCGACCTCAAGGGAAAAAATTTGTTTCACTTCCTAATTTTTCTGGTCACATAGAATTTGTTGATGTAACTTTTACTTACCCAAATACAGAACTCCCTGCAATTAAAAATATTTCATTCGTCATTGAACCAGGTGAACATGTAGCAATCATTGGTCGTATTGGTTGTGGGAAAAGTACAATTGAAAAACTTATTCTTGGTTTATTTGAAGCCGATTCTGGTCAAATTCTTATTGATGGGATAGATATTAAACAAATAGATCCAGCAGATTTACGTAAAAATATTGGTTATGTCTCACAAGATATTATGCTTTTTCGTGGAACGGTTAAAGATAACATTACCTTTAAAGCAACCCATGCAAACGATAGTGCAATGATAAGAGCTGCACAAATTAGTGGAACTGATGAGTTTATTAAAAAGCATCCTCGTGGATACGAAATGCCTATTGGAGAGCGTGGGCAAGGTCTTTCAGGTGGACAAAGACAAAGTATAGGTATTGCACGTGCATTTTTACTTTCAGTTCCTATAATGCTAATGGATGAGCCTAGTAACGCCATGGACCAAACCACAGAATCAAGGTTATTAGATAACCTAGATAATGCCTTAAAAAATACAACATCTATTATGGTTACACAAAAAATGTCACTTCTTAAAATAGTTGATAGAGTTATTGTTATGAATGATGGCAAGATATTTATTGATGCTCCAAAAGAAGAAGCATTAAAACAACTCCAAGCTGGAGGAGAAAAAAGTGAAAAAAAATAACGAGCCTATAGAGTTTAAAGAAACCGATTATGAATTTATGAATAGCCTAAGTGCCGCCATTTTAACAAAAAGCCCTTCTCGCATAAGTAGAGTAATAAAAATATGGATTTTTAGTATTTTTGCTTTTATAGTGTGGGCATCATTTGCAAATATTGATGAAATCACTCGTGGGCAAGGCGATGTTATTCCTCATGGAGAAAATCAAGTTATTCAAAATCTTGAGGGTGGTATTGTTGAATCTATATTAGTCAAAGAAGGAGATAAAGTAAAAACAGGACAAGTACTTTTAAAAATCCATAATTCAAAATCATTTTCTACATCAAAATCAAATACAATGAAGTTTAATGAACTCGAAGCAAAAAGTGTTAGACTCTACGCAGAAGCAAATGAACTTGATTTTAAAACAACTAAAAGCACACTCCAAACGGAGCTCGCTAAGCAACTTTATGATTCTAATAAACTAGAATTCCAAGCTAAAGATCAATCACTCTATAAACAAGTACAGCAAAGAAGACAAGAGCTAAAAGAAGCACAAGCAAGAATACGAACGTTAAAGAAATCCTTGGAATTTGTAAGTGAAGAAATTTCTATGACTGCCCCTATGGTAAGAGAAGGTGTTAAGTCAAAGGTTGATTTTTTGAAATTAAAGAGAGAGGCGAATGGTATAGAAAATGATATAGAAGCTGCATCATTATCCCTTCCTAGACTTGGATATGCGATTGATGAATATATAAGTAAACGAAGAGAATCTAAGCAATTATTTATTAATATTGCAAAAAAAGAATTAAACATTGTAACTGCTGAGATATCCCGATTGAAAACGGAACAGATCGCTCTTAATGACCAAGTAGAGAGAACTATGGTTAAGTCTCCCGTTGATGGAATTGTACAAAAACTTTTTGTAAATACTGTCGGTGGTGTGATTAAACCCGGGGCTGACTTGATTGAGATTGTTCCAACAGATGAACAACTTTACTTCGAGATAAAAATTAAACCTAGCGATATTGCTTTTATACATCTAGGTGCTATAGCACAAGTAAAAATTTCTGCATACGATTACGCTATTCATGGTGGACTCATGGGCTTTGTCGAACATATGTCTCCTGATACTATTACAGATGACAAAGGCGATACTTATTACATTATTCATGTGGCTAGTAATACAAGTTATCTTGGTACAAAAGAAAATCCTCTCCACATTTCTCCCGGTATGATGGCAAACGTTGATATTATCACTGGTAAAAAAACGGTAATGCAGTATATTTTAAAGCCAATTTTAAAATCTAAAGAATATGTTTTTTCGGAAAGATAAATGCAGATTATTTTTTTTAGTTCAGCTTTTGATACTGTAACAGAGTGGAAATCAACACATCAGATAAAGAAATATGTGCTTTGCTATGATATAGACAACTTAAAAGATGAAATAAAAAAAACAAAAGACTATATTTTACTTATAGACTACGACAGTGTTGCGAGTGAAATAAATAAACTTATGGCTTCTGGTAGTACATTCCAAAAGATGATTGTTCTAGAAAAATCGCCTGAACTTGCTACTGGAAAAATGTTAATCTCGCATGGGATTAAAGCATATGGAAATGCACGTATGCTTTGTATTCACTTTACTCAAATGCTTGAGACTGTAAAAGAAGGTAAGGTTTGGACATATCCTGAGCTCACTGCCTCACTCGTTAAAGACACAGCAGGCTCAAAGATAAAGGAAGAGTCAGTGACGCTTATGCAACATAGACTGAGTCCAAAGGAAATAGAGGTAAGCTACTATGTTCTTGATGGTTTTACAAACGACGCTATAGCTTCTAAAATGGATATTACTACACGAACTGTTAAGGCACATATTAGCTCTATTTTTGCAAAACTTCATGTGAGTGATAGAATATCTTTAGTTTTACTTTTAAAAACTTAACTTTGCTCTATTGTTATATCTGTACTAATTTCTAAAAAAATAATTTCTCCTTCTTCTACAGCTGTAGCTTCTTGGTATATAACACCTGTCTCGGCATCTGTTTTAAAATCACCTAATGTCCATTCTGTACTATCTAAGTGAATAGTATCATCTCCATCTCCATCAATACGGAGTAGGTTATCAGAATCTGTCATGTCTAATACCTCTGCTAATTTTAATGTAATATCATGAGCTCCTTCTGTTACATCTATGTTTTCTATATTTTGGATAATAACATCAAGTGTTGAAAAGTCAATAACATTTTCTGTAAGTACTAAGGTATCATTACCTAGTCCTCCATCAATACTAATGTCTGTCGTAGAAGCATAAATTGTATCATCTCCATCAGTCCCAACAAGTATGTCTGGCTCAGATGTACCCATAATATCTCCACTTTCGATGACATTATTCACTGATTCAATATTTAAAATAACTGTTGCTGTATCACTGCCACCAGAGCTATCAGTAATAGTATAAGTAAAAGTTGCTTCTCCAAAGTAATCAGTATCAGGGGTGAAGGTAATTGTACCATTGCCGTTGAGTACGACTACCCCATTCACTGCTCCTTGTACTGAAGTGATGCTTAAAGTATCTCCATCAGCATCTGTGTCATTACCTAAGAGTGTAGAAGGGTCAAGAATGAGACTTGTATCTTCATTAAATACTAGATGGTTAACACTAACACGTTCACTACCATCGGCATTATAAACCTTACTATTCACACCAAACCATGGGTCACTACCAGAATAATTTGTAAAAGTTACTACCCACCCTCCGTCATTAATCCCAGTTATACTTGGAATACTATAGAAGTCATAACTAGCATGTGAAACTACTTGAAACTCACTACCCTGTGTTGTTCCATCTGCATTGTATGCCTGAGTATAAATACCGTTACCAGTACCATCCTGGTTATCACTCTCCCAAGTGACTACCCAGCCACCATTACTTAAACCTGTTACACTAGAGTTCTGCTGAGAATCTGTAGTAAATGAATTCACTTGAAACTCACTACCCTGTGTTGTTCCATCTGCATTATAAGCCTGGGCATATATACCTTCGCTTGAACCATCTTGAGCATCACTTTCCCATGTAACTATCCAACCACCATCACTTAAACTAGCTACACTGGGATTGTCTTGAGAATTAGTAGTAAATGAGTTGATTTGAAATTCATTACCTCGAGATGTACCATCTGGATTATAAGCCTGACCGTACACTCCAGAATCTGAACCATCCTGATTATTACTCCCCCATGTAACTACCCAACCACCATCACTTAAGCTGGTTACACTTGAATTACTTTGAGAGTTAGTGGTAAATGAATTAACTTGAAACTCCCCACCCTGTGTTGTCCCATCTGCATTATAAGTCTGAGCATAAATATCATAAGCATCATCTTGTCCATAACTAGACCATGTAACAATCCAACCACCATCATTTAAACCAGTTATACTTGAATTTTCTTGACTACTAGAAGTATAAGAATTAACTTTAAATTCATTACCCTGTGTTGTACCATCTGCATTGTAAGCCTGTGCATAAATACCATTACCTGAACCATCTTGATATTCACTTTCCCATGTAACTACCCATCCTCCATCACTTAAACCAGCTGTACTTGAATTTGCTTGAGAATCTGTAGTAAATGAATTAACTTGGAATTCATCACCTTGAGATGTACCATCTGCATTATAAGCCTGACCGTATACCCCAAAATATGAACCATCTTGATTATGACTAGACCATGTAGCTACCCAACCTCCGTCACTTAAACTACTTATACTAGACACGGATTGATAGTCATCCACATGAGTATTTATTAAAGAATCTAGTGCAACAGCAGTGTTAGAATAATTATCATCTATTGCATCAGGAGCATCATTAACTCCTGCAACAGTAACATCAAATGTCTGGCTTGTTGTAAGTCCATCATTATCTGTTACAGAGATTGTTACTGAGTCTACTCCATTATAGTTTGCATTTGGAGTATATGTTATATCTCCATTAGCAGCTATTGTAACTGTTCCGTTGTTTGCACTTAAAGATGAGCTATCTATTGTTCCATCTATATCACTTACATTTGCAATGACTTGTGCTATGTCTTCTGTAGCTGTTGTATCTGTTATTGTGATTGTTGGTGCATCATTAATATCATTGACGGTAATAGTGCTTGTCTGTGTTACTACTGCTCCATCATCATCTGTACTTGTAACAGTGATAGTATCAGTTCCGTTGTAGTCTGCATCTGGGGTGTAGCTTATTGTCCCATCATTATTTACGACTACAGTTGCGTTTTGGGCTGAGGCTGTAG
>JAESSH010000066.1 GCA_016764205.1 Sulfurimonas sp. | reverse complement strand
TTTTCAAATGCCTTAAAGATTACTACAAAACCTTTGCCTAAAGGTATTCATCTTGTAGGAGATTTCTCACTTGAAGCTTATGTGTCAAAGACAGTTGTTCATCCTAATGAAGCTGTAAATCTTAGTATAAGACTAAGAGGAAAGGGGAACTTAGAAGATGTAAAATCTTTTAAACCTTACCTTGAAGGGGTGAGTGTTTTCGATGAAAAAATTCTTATTGAGAAGAATACTTTAACACAAAATATTACCTTTGTCGGGGACAGTAGCTTTACCATTGAAGCCTTCACGCTAAAAACATTTAATATACAAACAAAAGAAATTAAAACTCTGACAACTGAGCCTATTTTTATACGTATAAATAATGCGAAGACAAAAGAAAAGCTTCACCTTCAAAAAGAAGAAATAATAAATACACCAGCTCTTGTAAGTCCTAGTAAAGAATTAAATATACTATGGTTGTTTGCAATATTTTTTACTGGTATATTGTTTGGTGTACTTATGATGGTGTTAAAACCATTTTTAACTTTTAAGAC
This sequence comes from Sulfurimonas sp., assembly GCA_016764205.1. The sequence continues at coordinate 4,000 of JAESSH010000066.1, read as the reverse complement.
AAAGAAGAAATTTGACGTAAAAGACAGCAAACTTCTTTTAGTAAAACTTNTGCCATNNAAAGAAGATAAAGAAGTACAAGAGNTAATTGATAGCTTAGAAAGTAATCTTTACTNCAATACAAAGACNCAAATAGATAAAAAAGTTTTAAAGAAAATTATACGTAGGTACGAGATAAATTAGAATTAATCGAGAATCTCATGCAGGGCTTTACCATGATTCATAGTCTTGCTTACATTTTCCCAATTGTCATCAAGAATATCTTTTTTAAGTGCATCGAGCTCATTTTGAAACAACTCTATGGCTTCAATAAGATTCGTTTTATTTTGTTTAAAAATATCTTCCCACATATGGGGGGAGCTTTTTGCTAAACGACTCATAGAACGAAATCCACCGGCTGCAAGGGCTAAAATATTGTGCTTATTNTCTTGCTTCATAACTGTGTTGGCAATGGANTATGAAATNGCATGGGGCATGTGGGAGATAAAAGCAGCATGACGGTCATGTTCTGCTGCACGCATAAAATATTTTTTCATCTTCAGCGCTTTAAATATTTTTTTTGCAACACTTACCTGTAAGTCGCCACTCTCTTCTAAGTCACATAAAACGACAACTCTCTGGGTATACAAATCTTCAATAGCGGCCATTGGACCAAAGTTTTCGGTTCCTGTCATTGGGTGGGCTGCTACAAAATTGTGACGAATTTCTTTTGGAACTGCTGCGATGATAACTTCTTTTGTACTTCCTAAGTCAATAATAGTAGTAGTATGAGCAATGTCAGTAAGATTTTTAAATGTATTTATGACACCATTGACTGGAATTGCTAAAAAAATTACATCACACTTTTTAACCTCATTTAATGAGACTATTTTATCCACAAGTCCAAGCTCACGAGCTTGTTCTTGATGCAGAGCATTATGATCACAGCCCACAATAGAGTTAATAAAGTCAAGCTTTTTTAAGCTAAGTGCTAAGGAACCACCCATGAGTCCTAAACCGATAATCGCTATATTCATAAGTAGTCTTTATATTAATTTACTAGGATTATACTAGAATTAACCACATAATGGGTAAAATCTATTCTTATTTTATAACAATTGGATTCCGATGAAATTTATTCTTTTTTTCTTTCTTGTTCTCTTTACCCTTAACCTAAGTGCTATGACTATTACACATATAAACTNCAAAGGAATGATTCATATATCACAGCCTGTTGCCTTACGGATGTTGAAGTTCGAAGTTGGTGATGAAATAAATGAAAACCTTATCGATAATGCTATTAAGGCTTATTATAAACAGGGCTACTTTCAAGATATCTGGGCTGATTATGATGATGGAATACTAACATTTAATTTTGTTGAAAAAGCAATTATTTCTCAAATCGTTCTAGAAGGATGGAAAGAAAATGATGCAGAAGAAATTCAAGCAACTGTAATCCAGATTAAAAAAGGTTCACTGTATAACGCAAAAAAATTGCAAGAGGCTAAAAAAAGAATTATTGCAGCAATTTCACAAGATGGTTCAATAGATAGTGTTGTTGAGATTGAAGAAGAGTTATTAGAAAATGGAAGTATGAAAGTTACCTTTGTGGTCAATGAAGGTGAAGAAATAATAATAGAAAAACTACAATACAATGGTGTTATAGGTCTTGATTCTGATGACTTTGATGATGTCATTGCAAACAANGAACATGAATGGGCAGGGTGGCTTTTTGGTAGAAATGATGGTGAAATGAGTTTACCTGATCTTGAATATGATAATATGAGAATTCGTGACTATTATATGCAATATGGTTACCTAGATTCNAGANTAGANCAACCCTTTGTNCGTGTTAATTTTGATANTTATACAGCAGANATGAGTTATGATATTGAAGANGGACCTGTATATACAATNAATNNTATTTCAATTAANCAAATTAAAGATGTNGTNGAAGAAGAAAAAATNAGAGAGGTTATTACGCTTAAAAATGGAGAAGTTTTNAATATTAAAACATTTCGCGNNGATGCTAAAACAATTAAAACGCTTATAGCAGATNTGAGCTACGCCTTTGTTCAAGTNATACCAGATTTACAAAAAAATAAAGAAAACAATACAGTTGATGTTATCTTTAAAATTATCCCAGGNGATAAGGTTAAAATCCGTGATGTNANNATCTCGGGAAATACAAGAACNCTTGATAGANTNATTAGAAGAGANCTGTATCTTGGTGCNGGNGATATGTATTCTTTAACGGANTTNCAAGATTCTAAAAATGCACTTGGNCGNCTTGGNTANTTTGATGCGAATGCAATAGAAGAAAAAAGANTAGATAATGAAACAATGGATCTTGTTGTTAAAGTAAAAGAAGCTGCAACAGGTAATATNCAAATCGGTGGTGGATATGGTAGTTTTGGTGGGCTTCTTNTNTCTTTTGGTATAAGTGATAATAATATTTGGGGNTCAGGTATTAANATGGGTATAAGTTTGGAAAAATCGCAAACTTCAGCAAATGCNTCTTTTAATATATCAAACCCAAGNCTTAACGATAGTGACTTTAGTGGTAACTTTAGTATTTATGCAAATTCGAGTGAATATAATAATTATACTGTTGATAGTACAGGTATTAATATTGGAACTGGACATAGATTTACAAGATATATTACTGGCTATTTAGGATATGGATACTCTGATAATCAGTATGATACAGAGGGGTATTCATCTTATATAGCAGACAATAGCAATAGAAGCAATATTAGTGAAGTGGCTTATAATGAGCGCTTTGAGAGTTACTCAAAAAGCTCGAGTACTGTAAGTGTAAAATATGATGATACAGATGATTTTTATTTACCTAGAAATGGTATAACGGCTTCTCAAAGTTTTGAAAAAGCCGGACTTGGTGGGGATGCAGATTTTGTAAAAAGCAGAACCGAGTTCGCTGGATTTAAAGGATTAGATGATTATCTTGGACTTGATGTAATTGCTCGATATAAGGCTAGGTATTTTCATCTGTTTGACACGGGTAGTATTCCTTTAGCTGAGAGATTTCATATGGGAGGTATTGGGAGTATAAGAGGGTATGAGTCTTATTCTATCTCCCCACTTTATGACAATACCGATGATAGAAGGGGTGGTACACAAACATTCTCAAATAGTGCAGAATTAAGTTTCCCTCTTGTTCCAAAGGCAAAAATGAGACTGGTTACTTTCATTGACTACGGTGTTATTAAAGATAGTACATCTGGAAATATAAGCAGAGCTGGTTACGGAGTAGGACTGGAATGGTTTTCGCCTGTTGGTCCAATTCAACTTATTTTTGCAAGGCCTTTACTTCAAGAGGCTGGAGATAGAACAGCTCCATTTGAATTTACAATGGGAAGAAGGTTTTAAAACTTTATTTTAATGCCATCAATTGAAGCTATTTTTTTTACAGCTTCTTTAGCTAAATAAAGTTTACTAGTTGTTTTTACTCTTATCTCTCCTCGACTAAAACTTAAATCAAAGTTAATGTTTCTAGGCTTATGTGCAAGAAGCGCTATACTAATAGAAATAAGATAATTTAATGCGTATATTGTTGTAGTATCGGGAAGGAGTGAAGCATACTTTTTGAGATGCTTGTGTGAAGGGGACTTGTTTGTAGCATACCGTGTAAGTGTTGCAATCAGCATAATTTGTGAATGTGTAAATCCGTATTCAAGACTACTTTTTACTAGATAGTAGGTATGTCTATTTTGTGAAAAATAATGTATATTACTTCCTACTGGGTATAACTTTGAAGCAATAACAAGATCGTATCTATACTTTTTATCCAAGCCCAAGTATCCAGCTGTTAAATCAAAAAGTTTTTTACTAAGCTGTGCTATCTGATTTGAAAATGTAGTTTGTGGTATATTAGAATCAATCATATAACGTAGAGAGGTATTATAATTATGAGGAAATTTGTCTTTTGAGTTTCTAAGTAAATCGCCGAGGTAAACACCTTCTCGTACACCAACACCACTTGTAATTACTTTTTTGATTGAG
>JAESSH010000065.1 GCA_016764205.1 Sulfurimonas sp. | reverse complement strand
AATGCCAGGGATGATGTAAGGATTGCTTAATCCTTTTGAGTCAGGACAGATAAGAAACTATGTACTTGCTTATGCAAGTATTGTAGTTATTATGGTTCTTTTTTTTACAGCTGCTACCCTTTTTCATGAGATAGAATCTGTGGAAAAAAAAGTTTTTGTAATAAATAAGGCTGAAGCAGTAGATAGTAAAAGTGATGAAAAGCAAGAGAAAAAATATTCTTTAGAATTTAGATTGATGGACGAGAAAATATATTAATTATTCTTTTGTAACTATATAAAGTTGTTCGTGTCCTAATCTTTTTAAAATATCCATAACACTTACGAAGTCTTGAAACTTTGATGCTTTGTCACTTCTTAAAATAACTATTTGATTCTTTGATACTTGTGAGAGTTTTTCTTCAAGTAGGGCTAATTCTACTTCTTCTTTTTCAAAAAATATTTTACCTTCTTGTGTTACATAGACGCTTACTTCNTTTTTTGATTTCTTCTTTAGAGGATGTCTTGGCTTCTGGTAAGTCTACTGGANTGAGTCCCTGTTTTATGAAAGTAGAAGTAGTAAGAACCATAACGAGTAAAACAAGCATAATATCAATAAATGGAATTACATTTATTTCATCAAACCTTTTTATTGATNTCTTAGATTTTATCATTGTATTCTAACGACTTTTTTTGTCTTGCATTACNTCAAATTTTGTTAATATTCTTTCAATGCGACGAAGTGAAATAGTATANGTAATAATTGCNGGNATTGCTACNATAAGTCCCATAGCAGTTGCCTTNAGTGCAAGTGCNAGTCCTACCATAATTTTTTTAGCGTCNACTGCTCCTGCATCNCCNAGGGTATAAAATGTAATNATAATTCCNACAACTGTNCCAAGNAGNCCAACATAAGGAGCATTCGTNCCTATAGCACTTATNACNCTAATATTGTCNGTCAAATCGAGTTCTAATTCATCTCTATGGTCNTAGTCGTCNAGNCTAAGGCTAGAGTAAAACATCATNCTNTCNATAAATAACCAAAAGGTAACAATGCTCATAAGGATTAAAAGNCCCATAACACCATAATNNAGAGCATCNTCTGCGTAGAGTAATAAGTTGTCTNCTTNTATCACATANATTCCTTTAAAANTAAGGTTCTAATCAACACTTTGGATAGCCCAAGAGATAGCTTCACCTGCAAACATTGGAACTACGCCAGAGTAAGTATCTGGTACTACAAACGGACGTTTTTCAAGTATGATTTCTTTAAATTCTGGACAAATTCCATAAATACTTTGGGCATTATCACTTACAAAGGCCTGTAAATTATCTAGCTTATCATATTGCTCAAAAATTTCGCATAAAAGCTGTAGTGAAATTGGAGCTGTAAAGATTCCAGCCGCACAGCCACATGCTTCTTTTTTATGTTGAGGATGTGGTGCTGAATCTGAGCCAAACATTACTTTTGGGTGTGCTTCAAGTGCTATATTTAAAAGTGCATCTAAGTCCTCTGGTCGTTTTGCAATTGGCTTACAAAAGAGATGTGGCATCATCATCCCCCCAACAACATCATCAAGTGTTAGTATAAGGTGATGTACTGTGATTGTTGCATAAAGATTTTTATGCTTGTCTAACATTTCAACAGCTTCTTTTGTTGTAATATGCTCCATAATTATTTTAAGTTCAGGAAAATTAGTAGCTAAAAGTTCATAAATAGACATAAACTCAGCCTCTCGGTCCATAACAAAACCGTCTGTTTCACCATGCACACAAAGTGGAATCTCCATATCACTCATTGCTTGAAGAGTAGGGCGCATCTCTTCTATGTCAAATGAAGATACACCACCTTCTGAGTTTGTTGTAATTCCAGCAGGGTAAAGTTTTATAGCTGTGATTTCATCAGCAATACTCTCTAGGAAAGCTTTATCGTAGTTTTTATAAAAGAGTGTCATATAAGGTTCGAAAAAATCATTTGCAACTGAGGCCATAATTCTTTGTTTATAAGCAATTACATCTTCACGACTTTTAACTGGAGGTACAAGGTTCGGCATTACAATTGCCCCACTAAATGAGTAGGCGCTAAGTGGAGCTATATTTTCAAGCATAACCCCATCACGAAGATGAAGATGCATGTCAAGAGGCATTAAAAGAGTGTGAGTTTTCATTGATTTCCTTCTATTTGGAAATTATAGCAAAAGCAGGTTAAAACTCGGTAAGAGTTTAGATTAATGCTTTTGCAAGGTCAATAAGATCATTAACCGAAGCTCTGTATCTTTTTGCATCTTTTTCTAAGGTTGATTCAAAGCGAGTAACAAGTACGGGAGTAGTATTACTTGCTCTCACAAGTCCCCAGCCGTTAGTAAATCTTATTCTTACTCCATCGATATCAATAATCTCTTTTATCTCAGGAAAGGTTGGACTAGGCTTTTTTAGAAGCTTTTTAATTATTTCTATAAGTTCGAATTTTTCTTCTTCAGTTGTATGTATTTTGATTTCTGGAGTTGAATATACTATTGGAAGTTTTGCTAACTCTGCATCGAGGTCAATTCCATCATGAAGAAGTTCTAACATTCTGAGTGTTGCATAAATTGCATCATCATAACCAAAGTAACGGTCTTTAAAAAATATATGACCTGAAACTTCACAGGCTAGGTCTGCATTGGTTTCTTTCATTTTTACTTTAATGTTTGAGTGTCCAGTTTTATACATGATTGCCTTACATCCACGACGTTCAAGTTCATCGTACATAAGTTGTGAACACTTTACTTCACCGATAACGGTAGGCTTATCCATTTTCATAGCGTAAAGAATAGCCATCATATCGCCTTTGATGTTGTTTTCATGTGTTAAAACTGCGATTCTATCAGCATCACCATCGTAGGCAAAAGCAATATCGTTACCCTCAGTGAGAAGTTTTTTTACATCAACAAGGTTATGCTCATCTGATGGGTCAGGATGATGGTTAGGAAAAGTACCATCTGGTTCTACATAAAGACCAGTTGTTTTAAGTTCTAAGGCCTTAAAAATATCTTCAGTTACTACTCCAGCAACACCATTTCCGCAGTCATAAGCGATTTTTGTTGGCATTGCTTTTAAGTGTTGAAACTCGTTTACTAAAAAATCTACATAACGTGTTACTGCGTCTATTTCAGTAACTTCTCGAGTCTTTGCTTGGGGGATAGAATCCATTGCATCACATTCACGACCTAGAGCATAAATATCTTCAGAGAAAAATGGAGCTTTATCTACTGTAATTTTAAAACCATTGTATTCACTTGGGTTATGAGAACCGGTAATCATCACTGAAGCACTAGGTGTAATCCCATCCCAGTCTTGGTAGTTTGTAAAGTAGTTTACAGGAGTAGGAACAAGCCCCATCCCAAGAACTTTTTTACCACCAGCATTAAGTCCTGCAACTAAATACTCAAAAAGAATAGGGGAATGACTTCTTGCATCATAACCAACGNCTACATATTCGCCTTTGATTTTAGATGCAAGAACAAAACCAATACGCGNNACAGCNTNGTTCATTTAACTCTTTTTCATAAATTCCACGAATATCGTACTCTCTGTATATGCTCAATTAAAGTCCTGTTTTTTAGTTTTTTTCAATATTTTCTAGATAAGAAAAGGTATTTTTTATAATTATCATTAATTTTTCACTATATTCTAAAACTTCTTCAAATACATCAACGAGTTCATCTTCTATATATTCGTGAACTATTGTATTTCGTACATCTTTCATAATTCTGAGTTCATCTATATCTTCAAATAAACCGCGCTTGTGAGCATTGTTTACAACATCAACAAGTGTACCTTGATTTTCAAATTCAAATTCATCTAATGTTCTAAAGTATTTTCGAATTAAAAAGTCAATGCTTCTACTATATCTACTACATAAAGTTTCAAATTTTCCAAATTCATCTATGCTATATTTGGTTTTAATACCAATGAAAGCGCATTCATCATAGGATATTTTTAACCATGATAATTGTTTGTGTAATAAATTTGTATCATTTTTTAGTTTTTGGCTTATCATAATAAAACTGCCTTTTTAAAAATTAGTTGATGAAAGATATTTGAAAATTTTCCATCGTCCAATAGAACATCAATTTTTTGTTCGCCAAATATTTTAAAGAATTCAATTCTTAGTATTCTTAAATCTTTTTTTTTAAGTTTTTTAGAGACTACAAGTAAATCAATATCCCCTCCCTTTTTTGTGTCATCAACACGACTACCAAAGAGGTATAGTTTTGCTTCTTTTGATAGCGAGGTTAAGGTGCTTTTTAAAAGGTCGATTTCACTTTGGCGGAGTCTCATAAAATATTTATTTCTTACATTTACTCACGATAATATTGCCTGCATTTTTCTTGAGTATTTTTTTACCAATACCCTTTACTAGTGTAAGCTCTTTTGAGTTTTTAAAACAATTCTCTTTACGAAAGTCAATGATTCTTTTGGCCTTAGAAGCTCCAATGCCTTTGAGTGTAGTTAACTCTTTTACACTGGCAGTGTTGATGTCTACAGAGCCGAATAAAAAGCTCATTGTTAAGGTTAGTAATACTAATAATTTCATGTGTAGTTTTCCTTGTGTTAAGTTGAAAAAGTATACTGTAAAAGTTTTTAATAAGCAAGTATTATTGCAAAAAGAAATTTTCAATTCTTTTTAGTTGCACAGATGAGTAGTTAATATCGACTTCTAAAAACTCAATGATATTACTATAGCTTCTTTTTTGTACTACATCTTGGAGTATCTTATCATTGAAATTCATATAATCATGGACCATTGCATTT
>JAESSH010000064.1 GCA_016764205.1 Sulfurimonas sp. | reverse complement strand
ATACTCAAGTTTGAAGCACTATATGCCTTTGTGAGAAGCCACTGCGAAAGTGTAGAAACAAGTGCCATAAAGCCAATGAGCAGCCAGATAGATAGAGTTGTAGGCATAATGAACTCAGGAAATAAAAATGATAAACTTTGAGGTGTCTGTAGATATGATGCCGTTACAAATAACAGAGCAGGAAGCAGTGTTCCCACCGATACAAATGAGAGTACGATAATACGCGAATCATAAATATCTTTTATTTTCTTGATGGTTGTATAAGCAGCTGCAGCAAAAAAACCACCTAAAATTCCTAAAAAATGCTCGTACGAAATTATAAAGCCTAAGGGTTTTGTTATAAGCATAATTCCAACAAAACCAATTAACAGAGCGAGTAAGGTTGTTTTATTTGCATGCTCTTTTAAAAGAAAAAAAGCTAAAACAGTTCCAAAAAGTGGTGAAGTTTTATTCAGGGTAATAGCTTCACCTAGTGGTATAACTGTGATTGTATAATAAAACAAAATCATTGCAGTGAATCCAAATATTCCACGCGCTATAAGTAAATGAAACTTTCCTCCACTACGTTTTGGGGGAGTGTGCTTTAAGGCATATAGAATAATAAGCACACCAATAATGTTGCGAAAAAAAACTAGTTCTAAGGCTGTTACATCTTCCGTCAATATTTTTGTAATTGCTCCATTAAGTGCTGATATTAAGGCACCGCAAAGCATATACAAAACCCCTCTATCCATAGTATGTAACATTAATTTTTCCTTACAAACTTTATTGCCTTAGGATTTACAAAGGCTAAGTCATACCATTGTTTTTTTGGTGCAATAAGATTAAGTCGTAATGGATTTGAGCTACGGGACAAGGCTACATAAAACTGTGAAGGTGCAAAGATTTCATTTGTTTGTATAATTAAATCAGAGATGGACATTCCTTGTGACTTATGTATTGTAATCGCAAATGCCAACTTAATTGGATACTGATGAATGCTAAAAATAGTTTCTTCAACTATCTCCTTTTCTCCCTTGATTATTTTTTCTTTCCATAAAGTTTTACTTTGTGCTACTGATTCTACTTTTATAATCTTTGCATCAGTTTTTTCTATATAGATACAATTAGCATCTTTATTAACAACAATGCCTCNTTCTCCATTAAAGTAGTTCCAAGAATTACGTGTAAAAAGAATCGGTGCTCCAATTTTTAGCTCTAAGTCTTTCTCAATTCTCGCATCTTTCATATAACGCTCAATTTCAGTATCTTTTACATTTTTTGAATGTTTAATAACCTGTGCTTCTTTTACAAATAACTCTTCATCTATAAAACTTAGTTGTTCTTTGTTATGCAGAGCTGCAGAATTATTTGTCCCAAAAAGAAATGTAAACTCACTTAAATCATCGGGCAAGGGCTTAATATATTCGTTAAGGTGTTTATGAATTTCTTCATTTACAAAGCCATACCGTACATTATGAAGGAGCTCAATAAACTTTTTGTCATCTGTTCTGTATATATGTGTTAACTCTACTTTCTCAAATGCACAGTTTTTCCATGCCTGAGACTCAAAGGCAAACTTCACTTCCCTTGAGCCTCTTACAACTGGAGGAAGCTGTAAGAAGTCGCCCACAACTAAGAGTGTCCCCTGAAATCCACTTTGCTCTAATCGGAGTTGTAGCATTTCAAAAACACTATCGCTCACCATAGATATCTCATCAATAACAATCAAGTCTATACGATGAATGAGTGTTTTAATCTTTTTCTTTATCTCATATTTTCCAGATAATTCTAATTCCTTCAGATTTGAGGCAATGCCTAAGTCAAAGAAGCTATGAAGTGTTTGCCCTTCTAACAAGGTAGCTGCAATTCCAGTTGAAGCAAGCTTGGCAACTTTTTTTGCATCTTCTTCATATATTTTTATTATTTCTCGTGTCAGCGTTGTTTTTCCAACACCTGCCCCACCAGTTAAAAAAACATTTTGTTTTAATTTTAATTTATCCATAGTAAAATCTAAGAGTTTCATAAAAAGGATATTATCCTCAATTTATATAAATAGAGATAAATTATTGTAAACTATAAAAAACGTTAATGGGAATGTATAAATTATGCAAAGAATTTTAATTGTTGAAGACAACAAAACACTCGCCAAGTTAATTGCAAAAAAGATTCAAAAGTCTTTAAAGTTTGAAGTTGATATTGCGTATAAACTTTCAGAAGCAAAGTTGTTTATACGTCAATATAAATACTTTATAACCCTTCTTGACATAAATCTTCCTGACGCTCCTAATGGCGAAATAGTAGATTATGTTTTAAAGCACAAGAACCATGCAATTGTTTTAAGTGGAAATATTGACAAAGACTTTAGAAAGAAAATGCTTCAAAAAAATATCATTGATTATGTTAAAAAAGGTGGTATAAACGACATTAATTATATCATCCAAACAATCCAAAGACTTCAAAAAAATCAGAATCATAAAGTTTTAGTTGTTGATGATTCTATGGTGTTTAGAAAACAAATAAAAAATATGCTTGACAATCTTTTTTTCGAAGTTATAAGCGTAGCTCATGGGGAAGAAGCTTTAGCAATGATGCAATTACACCCTGATATCTCACTCATCATAACAGACTATAACATGCCCGTCATGGATGGTCTTGAATTAACACACGAAATAAGAAAAACTTATAAAAAAGATGCTCTGAGTATTATCGCTTTATCTTCAAATGAAGACGATGAAATAAATGCCATGTTTTTAAAATATGGGGCGAATGATTACATCAAAAAACCATTCTCTAAAGAAGAATTTTCATGTAGAATAAATAATACTGTGGAAGCATTAGAAAATTTAAATATTATCACAAATCACGCAAATCGTGACTTTTTAACTGGTCTTTATAATCGTAGATATTTTTTTACAAGTATAGCTTCTTATATAAAAGAAACAAAAGATCAAGAAGAGTATTCCGTAGCAATGATAGATATAGACCATTTTAAAAAAGTGAACGATACTTATGGACATGATACAGGCGACAAAGTTATTGTGCATTTAGCCGAAATTTTATCTTCAGCTACAAACCATCAAGATATGGTAGCAAGGTTTGGAGGCGAAGAATTTTGTGTAGTTCTTAAAAATGTAAATAAATTCAACGCTCAAAATATTCTTGACAGATTGCGAGCTGCAGTAGCGTCAACAAGTGTATATACAGATAACCAAGAGGAGATACGTTTTACAATTTCTATTGGTGCGGTGATGAATAACGATGAAAATATAGAAGAAAATATAGCCCAAGCTGATATGATGCTTTATAAAGCAAAAGAAGAAGGACGAAATAGAGTTATTTTCTCCTAATTTTCTTAGAGTATTTTAATAACATGCCTCTTATCTTGTCTCTACTTAGCTATAATATGCCTCTTATAAAAAAGGTGAAATAGTATATGAATAACTTTGAAGAATATTGCACACAATTTGTCCAAGAAGTAGGAAATAAAGAATCCGCTGTTAGTCCAGCGATCATAAACTCTGCCTCTTTTGCTTACGCAACTCCTGAAATAGGAGAGGGAATCTTTGATGGAAGTATTAAAAAACCGCTTTATTCTCGTATGGGAAACCCTACCACTTTAAAATTAGAATCTATTATCGCTAAAATGGATGGAGGGATAGGAGCAATTGCTACAAGCTCTGGAATGGCAGCGACTACATTAGCAACTATGTCTCTTGTATCTGCTGGTGATGAAATCATATCCATTGGTGGACTATTTAGTGGTACTTATTCATTATTTGCTGAGACTTTATCACGTTTTGGTGTTGTCACTACTTTTTTTGATGTGGATGCNCTANAAAATATTCAAAATGCAATCACTCCAAANACAAANATTATCTTTTTAGAAAGTGTTGGAAATCCAAATATGAAACTTCCAGATATCNCTGCAATNGCAAAAATTGCTAATNAGGCTGGTGTTGTTTTAATGGTTGACAATACTATAACNCCNNTAAGNATTTTTCCTTTAAANCTTGGTGCCGACATTGTAGTTTATTCTACTACAAAAATTATAACTGGTAATGCCTCAGCCCTTGGTGGCTGTGCCGTTTTTAGAGCAATAGATGTAAAAGGTAACGACAAGTTTAAAACACAGAGGTATTCAGATATTCATAAGTTTATTGAAGCTGCTGGGGAAATGGCTCTTATCCCTAATGCAAAGAAACGTGTAATGCGTGATTTCGGAATGAGTGCAAATGCAAATGCCTCTTACCAAACCATGCTAGGATTAGAAACCCTACCCTTACGAATGGATAGAATCATAAAAAGTGTAGAAATTGTAGCCAAAGAGCTTCATAAAAATGGTTTGGAGATCAACCATCCATCACTCGAGTCACATCCTCATCATAAACGGTATTTAAAAGATTTTTCACGGGGCTGTGGAACACTCTTAACAATAGACATGCAAAGCAAAGAAAAAGCTTTTGCCTTTTTAAATAAAACAAAGTTAACTACACTCACTGCAAATATTGGTGATAGTAGAACACTCGCATTACATATGGCATCAACAATTTATAGAGATTTTGATGATGATACAAAAGGTTTCCTTGGAATCACTCCCGGGCTTATTCGTGTATCTATAGGATTAGAAAGTCCTGTAGATATTATAAATGATTTTTTACAGGCAGCACAATAATGTCAACACATACCCAATATGAATTAGCAGATGAAACGAAAATACAATTTCCAAAAAGGTACAAAGTATTTATACTCAATGACAACTACACATCTATGGATTTTGTAGTTGAAGTTTTAACAAGTATATTTTTTAAAACGGCCAAAGAGGCAGAAAGTATTATGCTTGAAGTTCATAAAAAAGAAAAAGGCTTATGTGGTATTTATACCCATGAAATAGCGGAAACAAAGGTGTCACAAGTGATGAAAAAATCAAAAAACAATGGCTTTCCACTTAAAGCAACAATGGAGGAAGAATAATGATAAGCGCTAATTTAAATGACATATTTCAAAAATCAATTCAATTTGCAAAAGAATTACATCATGTATATCTAACAATAGAGCATGTATTTTACCTACTACTAAGTTCAAAGGATGGTGCAAACATCATTTCACTTTGTGGTGGAGATGTAGAAAAAATGAAAAGTTCCTTAGAAGAATATATTAGAAAAAACATAGAAGAACTTCCAGAAGATACCGAGGAAAACCCTCATGAAAGTGTTGCACTTTCTCGTCTTATAGACAATATGATACAACATATTCAAAGTGCCCAACTTGATCAAGCACAAATAGGTGACTTAATTGCTTCTCTTTATACAGAAGAAAAAACATTTTCTTGTATGCTTCTTATGGAATATCAAATATCAAGACTCGACGTTTTAGAAGTCATTTCACATACTAATACACAAAGCGATGAGGATGACGAAGAAGAAAACGAAAGCTTCTTGGCAAAGTATTCAATCAACTTATTAGACAAGGCAAAAGAAGGCAAAATTGACCCAGTAATAGGAAGAGCTGCTGAAATTACAAGAGTTGTACAAGTTTTATGCAGAAGAAAAAAGAATAACCCTATCCTTGTTGGAGAAGCAGGTGTAGGTAAAACAGCAATTGCTGAAGGTTTGGCACTCAATATAGTTGCAGGTACTGTGCCAGATATTCTTAAAAAAGCTGAGTTNTTTGCTCTAGATTTAGGAGCTCTTTTAGCTGGTACAAAATACAGAGGTGATTTTGAAAAACGCCTTAAAGGTGTAATGGATGAACTCAAAGCTAATAAAAATGCTATTCTTTTTATAGATGAAATTCANACTCTNATAGGTGCNGGAAGTACAAGNGGNACTATGGATGCAGCAAATCANCTCAAACCTGCCTTAGCCTCTGGAGAACTTAAATGTATGGGTGCAACAACCTTTGCTGAATACCGTAATGGATTTGAAAAGGACAAGGCTCTTAGCCGAAGATTTTCTAAGATTGATATAACTGAACCATCTAAAAAAACTGCATATAAAATTCTACTAGGTCTTAAAAGTAAGTACGAAGAGCATCATAATGTGCACTATACAAATCGGGCTCTTAAAGATGCTGTGAGTCTTTCTAAACGTTATATTAGTGATAAATTTCTACCTGATATTGCCATAGATATAATTGATGAAACAGCGGCCTCCTTTCATGTACGAAATAAAAAGAGTAGAAAGGTTGGGGCATCTGATATTCTTAAAACAATTGCATCAATTGCAGGAATCTCAAATACACAAATGAGTCAAAATAAAAAAATTGCTCTCTCAAACCTTGAAGAAAATTTACAAAAAATAGTAATTGGACAAAATAAAGCTGTAGAAGAAGTTTCAAAGGCAATTAAAATATCTAAAGCAGGATTAACACCAAAAAATAAGCCTATCGCATCTTTTTTATTCTCTGGGCCAACTGGAGTTGGTAAAACTGAATTAGCAATTGCTCTTAGTAAAACAATGAGTATTAACTTTGAACGTTTTGACATGAGTGAATATATGGAAAAGCATACAATAAGTAGACTCGTTGGAGCTCCTCCTGGATATGTAGGTTATGAACAAGGTGGTTTATTAACAGAGGCAATAAAGAAAAACCCTCATACCGTTTTACTTCTTGATGAAATAGAAAAAGCACATCCAGATTTGATTAATATACTCTTACAAATAATGGATAATGCAACACTTACGGACAATAATGGATATAAGGCAAATTTTCAAAATGTTGTCTTAATAATGACTTCTAATATCGGAGCAACAGCGCGAAGTGTAATGGGCTTTAATAAAGATAGTTCATTATCCAAAAACGAAGAACTAAAATCATTCTTTACGCCAGAATTTAGAAATAGACTTGATGCCATTATCACTTTTGAGCAGTTAAGCAAAGAAACTGTAAAAGGTATTGCTCGTAAATTTATAAATATCTTAAATAAAGACCTAAAAAAGAAAAAAATTATTGTTGTAGCGAGTGATGCAGCTATTGATCATATAGCAGATAATGGTTATTCAATAGAGTTGGGTGCACGACCATTAAAAAGATATATTCAAGATAATATAACAAATAAATTAAGTGAAGAAATACTCTTTGGGAAACTTCAAAATGGTGGAGAAGTTAAAGTTAATTTTACTAAAAAGTTAACCTTATCATATAAAGAAATTGACTCCAAAAATAAATAAATCTAGATTCATATTTCCACATCCAAATCATGCTGACCAAGATGGTTTATTAGCTTGGGGAGGAGACCTAGATCCAAATAGAATTCTTCATGCCTACCAAAATGGAATATTCCCATGGTATGCAAAAAATGAACCAATACTTTGGTGGTCNCCAAATCCACGTCTAATAATGGAATTAGATGACTTTAAACTTAGTAAATCTCTCAANAAAAGCCTTAAAAAATTCACNTATAAATTTGATACAAANTTTGAAAAAGTNATNTATAACTGTTCAATAACGCAAAGAAAAAGNAAAAATGAGTCTTGGATACAAGATGATATTATTAGCTCNTANACACAACTNCATAAGATGGGTATAGCACATTCTGTNGAANCATATTATGAANATGAACTNGTAGGTGGTTTATATGGTTTNTCAATTGGAAAAGTTTTTTGTGGNGAATCAATGTTTTCCAATAAAACAGATGCTTCAAAATCAGCCTACGCTATACTTATAAAACATCTCAAACAATGGANTTATGAGTTTGTAGANTGCCAAATACCAACCCAACATTTAAAAAGTTTAGGGGCTAAAGAAGTTTCAAGAGAGTATTTTTTAAAAAGNTTATATAAAGCGAATATGTCNGAAAATATAAATGAATGGAAAGTAGAAGATTTATTAATAAAGTAANAAGAAAATGACTAAAACTAGGCAGCGACCTACATTTCCACAGGTGAAACCTGCAGTATTATCAGCGATGAGAGGCTTAGCTTCTGGGTTCGGAATGGGACCAGGCGTTTCCCTCTCTCTATAGCCACCTAGAC
>JAESSH010000063.1 GCA_016764205.1 Sulfurimonas sp. | reverse complement strand
ATAAGTATGCTAATCTCTAGTCTTCTACTTAACCACATGTTAAAAAGATGACTTTGGTAAGCACTTATAAGAAGTTTTTTTATCTTAGGGTTACGCTCTTTTTTTTCACCCTTAGCAATTTTTTCACCATCTATATGATTATCTCCATCATTCCCAAAACGTTGGTAACCAAAATAATTTGGCATACCAAAATCAGAAATTTTTTTAAGAGATTCGTCAAGTTTCAAGGCAGAGGTAGGATTTACCTTTTTAAGTTTTATATAAAACCTATTTCCTTTTAAATGCCCGATTTTAATCTTGTTGTTATGGTAGGTTTTAGAAAGTATCTTAATTCCCTCATGCTCAAACGTCTCTAATGCTTCCTCATATTGCTTATGAATAGAAATATATTGCTTCGTCATGGCATGTTTATCTTTAAGCCCAGCATATCCTATATCTCGATTTTTGATACCTAAATATCTTGCAAAGATACCAACCATTTCCAATGTAGAAATACTTTTCTTTCGTACAAACATTACAAGATGTTCGCCCTCACCTGAAAACTCATAAAGAGGAATCTCTTCAACTACAAAATCACGAGGACTTTGTTTAAATCTAAAATCTATACTAGCATGAGCTAGCGAATAAAACCTATCCATATATTACCTTTTAAAAATGATGTGCTTTACATCTGTTTATGTATTTAACTCTTGCAGTCTTTGCAAATATAGTTAAAGTCGTTCTACTTCTTTTGGCTTGTCTTAGAATAGCTTTTTTATTTCGAGGAGAAAAAGACACTAACATTTCATACTCCTCACCGCTACAGCCAACAAGCTTTGAAATTCTTTTACTAAACTTATATCCTACTCGACTAGCATCACTAATCTTTGCTAAATCACTAAACAAACCATCAGAGATGTCCATACCTGTACTTAAGTATCTTGCAGTATTTCGCACAAATTTTTCTTCTAGTTTAATATTTACAAATTTGGACTTTTTATGAATACTTCCACCTCGTAAAAGCTTTTTTAAGTCTTTTTCACAACTGCCTAAAACACCTGTATATGCAACAAGGTCACCAATTTTTGCGGAGGATCTTAAAAGTGGTTTTTTTGTTGTAGAAATGATGGTAATCGTAATATCTAACTTTATATTACTAATAGTGTCCCCACCTATGATGTCTATATCAAACTCTTTTGCAACACTTTTAAAACCACAGGAAAGGGCCTTCATGTTTCTTTTTGTGATTTTAGTTGGCATAGCAACACTTAAAAGTGCATACTTTGGTTTTGCATTCATTGCTACCGCATCAGAGATATTAACAAGCATCGCTTTTCTAGCAATTTGATAATAACTCATCCATTCACTTTTAAAATGAATATTTTCAAAAAATGCATCTTTAGAATAAACATATCCATCAATATATGCGCCATCATTTCCAATATGACTACTTTTAAAAAGTGAAATAAAATAATTCTCTCTATTCAAACTAAACTTCTTTTTATTATCATTTATCTCTTAATACAGCCTTATAGCATGGATTAAGTGTATCTTAATAAGCAAAGATATAAAATACTTTACATTATACCATTATTTAGGATTACAATTGAAGCATTCTATCTTTAAAATTTTTAAAAACCTAAACTTACTTTTACTCACTTCTTTTCTACTCTTTTTTCTTTGTTTCTTTTTTGTTATAGAACAATACTTCTCCTATACTAAAGTTCAAAACTTACAAAATCAAAAAAATATACTCAAACAAATTATCAAAGTACAAAAAATATCAAATAAGATAGATATCATAAAATTTAATTCTAATATTGCAAGTATAAATAATGCAATTACAAGACTTCTCAATCAAAACGACTACAACTTAATAGCCTTGTATATAACAAATAATAAAGAAAAAAGAAGTACTGATTTAAATATCTTACATACAAAAGTACAAAGCTTTGATAAAATATCAAGAGAGTATTTTAGGCATCATAAAGATGATGAAATGCTTCCAAATACTCGTAACTTACTTCTAAAAGAACACACTTCATTAACATTATTTATTGATTCAATCATCATAAATAATATTACTTATAACAATCATAGTTATTCAATTTTTAGTAAGTTGTTTTTGGTGTCACTCATACTATTATTTATAAGTGTAATCTGGCAGAAAAAAAGGTTTAATAATATTTATAAAGATATTTTATTTTTATCCTTTATGGATGCAGATAAAATAAATCAAACAATTTTTTCCCAAGAAGTTGATGCGATTAACCTAAGAATGAAAAGAAAAAGTCAGATTTCAGATAACCCAACAATGATAGACCCAATTACAGAAATAAATAATAACAAGGGTATGATTCAATCTTATACACAAGGTAAAAATATCCAAGATAATAACTTTAGTTCTGTCGCAATAATAGAAATCGATAACTTTTCAAAATCTAAGAGAACCTTTCCGCAAAATTTTACGCAAGATATTCTTAAAAAGGTTGCTTATACTATTTCATTGCATCAACAATCAAACGATATTATCGCCAGAACAGACTATAATCAGTTTACTCTTATATTTTCACGTTTAACAAAAGAAGAACTTTTTAAAGATGTTGATTTGATACGTCAAAGTATCGCTGATATTAGTATTTACTCCCCCGATAAAAAAGAATTAACTATCACTGTTACAGGTGGATTTATAAATAAACCTAATAATTCTTCTCTCGAAAATTCTATAAAAAAAGCAAAAAAAGTTTTACAAAGTGCGAAGCAAATAGGTACAAATAAGATTCTTCAAATCAAAGATATACCAACNACAACACAAGANACNAAGACAGTTAGTTCCCTTTAAGTAAAACAAATTTTCAAGGTNCACAAAGAATATTAAGGATATAATCCCCATAATTTAGTTCTAAGATTCAAAGGATGAGTGAATGAGTATTGAAATTTATACTTACGATGCAGTTATTGTTGGTGCAGGTCTTGCAGGCTGTGCAGCAGCAAGAGAATTGCAAAATGCTGGCAAAAAAGTTGCAGTTATTACAAAATTACACCCGCTTAGAAGTCATTCTGGTGCAGCACAAGGTGGTATTAATGCAGCCTTTAGTGATGCAGATAGTATTGAATTACATGAGTTTGATACAGTCAAGGGAAGTGATTACTTAGCTGATCAAAATGCTGTAGAATTTATGTGTCAAAAAGCTCCTGAAACTATTCGTTGGATAGAAGGGATGGGTGCGGCATTTAGTCGTACACCAGATGGAAAAATTGCGCAGAGACCTTTTGGTGGGCAATCTTCTCCTCGAGCATGTTATGCAAAAGATAGAACAGGCTTAACCCTACTCCAAACTATTTACGAACAAGCAGACCGTGTAGGTGTTAAGTTTTGGGATGAATGGTATGCTGCAGATATCATCTATAAAGATGGAAAAGTGTCTGGGGTTGTAGCTTTTAATATTAGAGATATGAAAACCGTCATTTTTAATGCAAAGTCAGTAATGTTTGCAACAGGTGGATACGCGAGAAGTTACAAAATCAACTCAAATGCTCATGCAAATACTGGTGATGGTCTTTCTATCGTTGCACGTCATGGTCTTCCGTTAGAAGATATGGAATTTGTACAGTTTCACCCTTCAGGTCTTTCAGGAAATGGTGTTTTAATCTCTGAAGCTGCTCGTGGTGAAGGTGGACGTTTAGTTAATTCTGAGGGCGAAAGGTTTATGGAAAGATACGCTCCAAATGCTCTTGAGCTTGCATCACGCGATGTTGTTGCTCGTGCAATTTTAAATGAGATACGCGAAGGACGTGGTGTTGGTCCAAGAAAAGATGCTGTATTTTTAGATGTTACACACCTCGGAGCAGAACTTATTATGAATAAGCTCCCTGAATTACGCGAGCTTGCTATTACTTTCCTCGGTCTTGATATGATTAAAGAGCCTATTTTAATCTCAGCAACAGCGCATTACTCTATGGGTGGTATTCCAGTTGATATTTCTGGTCGAGCACGTAAAAACAATACAGAATTTATTGAAGGTTTTTATGCAGCTGGTGAGTGTTCTTGTGTCTCTGTACATGGAGCAAATCGTCTTGGTGCAAACTCAGTTCTTGAAGCCTTACTTTTTGGTAGATTTGTTGGTAAGACAATGGCTGAAGATATTGATAAAATCGAGCTACGTAAGGCAACTCAAGATGATGCTTCAAGCGCATTAGCAGAAATTAATTTTCTTTTAACAAATAACGGAGATGAAAAGGTTCCTCACCTTCGAGAAGAACTTCAACAGTGTATGACAAAAAATGCTGGTGCATTTAGAACGAAAGAAACACTGGACACGGCTATTAAAACAATCAAAGAACTTCGCAGAAAATATAAAAATATTAGGCTTAAAGATAAGTCTAATGTTTTTAATACTGAATTACAAGAAGCTATGGAATTTGGTCACATGCTTGACTANTCATTGTTTATTGTGCAGAGTGCTGTNGCAAGAGAAGAAAGNCGTGGNGCACACTTTAGAGAAGATTTNCAAACNCGTGATGATGATAANTTTCTTAAGCATACAATGGCTTACATGGATAAAAATGGTGATATTTCACTTGACTACATGGATGTTATTCTTGGCAAACATGAACTTAGAGATAGAACATANTAACANANGNAGNNAAACTTATGAGTACAAGTGCAATTACTACACAAAAAGTNANCTTNAAAGTATTTCGTTTTAATGCAGATGAAAATTATCTTCCATATTACGAAAACTACGATATGAAAGTAACTTCAGANGAAGTTGTTTTAGATATTTTAAATAGAATNAAATGGGATCATGATGGTAGCTTTTCTTATAGAAGNTCNTGNCGTCATGGAATNTGTGGAACATGTNCNATTAAAGTAAANGGTCGAGTAACNCTTGCCTGNAAAGAAAGTCTCAATNATNTGATTTCACTCTTTGGNAATGAACTCACTATCGAGCCATTGAGTATTAAAAGAGCTATCAANGACCTTATTATNGATAAGGCTGACTTTTGGGAAAAACATAAGGCAGTAACTCCCTANCTTNTNACAGATNTAGATGAAACTCCTCAAAGNGAAAACCTNGTTACNCCAGANCANGCAAATACTTTNGATGAAGCAGACCTTTGTATNCAATGTGGAGCCTGTCATTANGCNTGNCCAGTNGTTGAAATTAACGAAGATTTCTTTGGTCCNGCTGCTTTTGCAGCNGCATACCGTTTTGAATCTGATGTTCGAGATGAAGATGGTACAAGTAGAATTTCTGCTATGAANGAGGNAAANCAAGGTGTTTGGGACTGNGTTAAATGTTTTGAATGCCAAGAAGCTTGTCCTAAAGAAATTAATCCAATTGAGAAAATTGGAAAACTTCATAATATGATTTTTGATAAGGCTGTTGCACGTTCAAACGTCGCAACTCGACATGCTGTTGGATTTAAACATTCTATTGCTAAAAATGGTGTACTTGACGAGGGAGGCTTAGTTCTTTATTCTGAACTGGCTGGAATCGTTAAGCATATTCCAGTTGCAGCAAGAATGTTCATAAAGGGTAAAATCGTACCGCCATGGGGAATTACAAAGTCCGATAACCTTGATGAAATTAAAAAGCTTATAGCGTCATCATCTACGACAAAGTACTAGGAGCATAAAATGAAAAAATTAAGATACGCACTCTTCACAGGTTGCACAGCAAAACAAAGTACGCCAGAACAATATATGTCTACGTATGCGGTAGCCGAAAAACTTAATATTGAACTTGTAGAGCTTACAGAAGCTTCTTGTTGTGGTGCTTCTCATCTACAAGATTATGATGATTTTTTATCTTTGGTTTTAAATGCTAGAAATATTGCTTATGCTGAAAAGCATGAATTAACAATGGTTACTATTTGTAATACTTGTCAATTAAATACAGCTATGACAAAACATCGTTTAGATAAAGATGAAGACCTTAAGGCAAAGGTAAATGTAAAACTACAAGAAGTTGGTTTAGAGTACAAGGGTACTTCTAAAATTACTCATTTTTTATATGCTATTATTGATGATATCGGTCTTGATAAGGTAAAAGAGATGGTTGTTAAACCACTAAGCCAATTTAACATTGCACCTTTTTATGGTTGCCATAATATTCGTCCCTCAGAGTTACAAAATGAATCGCATGATACTCCCGAAAATCCATATAATCCTACCTCACTTGATGACTTAATTATTGCCTGTGGTGGTNNAACTGTAGATTATGAAGAAAAAAANAANTGTTGTGGTTTTCATGTTGAGCTTCAAGCACCTAAAACTGCTTCTATNTTAACAGGAAATGCAATNGCAGGTGCAATGGATGGTAATGCTGACTGGATGGTAACACCATGTCCCTTATGNCATTTAAAACTTGATACACAAACAGCACATGCNTCACAAGCAATAGGAAGAGAAGTAAAACTTCCAGTTTTACATATGCAACAAATGCTAGGACTTGCTCTTGGCTGTGATGCTGAAGCACTTGGTATGAAGCATCACCTTACTAAGGTAGACTTTCTTTAGCATTTAAACGCTCTTCTGCTTCCAAGGTATCCTTGGAAGCAGAAGCTAAGCTATGCGTTTACTTCCTTCATTGTTACATTAATAGCTTTT
>JAESSH010000062.1 GCA_016764205.1 Sulfurimonas sp. | reverse complement strand
TTTGTAGATATTAAATGTAAATTAAACGTATTCGCTGAAAATGCATTTGAACTTTCTCGTGCCTTGTATACTATATACTCATTATGTACGCTACACGCGGCATTACTTTTACCATAATACAACATTTGCTCTACTTCATCACTCTTTATTTTTTTAGAAAACACGTTAGGGTACCCTAAGCGATTAGAAATAAATACTATATTGTTTTTATCTACAAACTGCCCACTCACATCAATTCCTGAGTATTTTGTAACTCGTAACTTCTTTCCTGTTTTTACATCGTATAAGTAAATATCGGACTGCCCATTTGGAGCCATTGTTAAAAGTAATTTTGAAGAGTCATTACTTACATCCGAACAAATAAGCATACCATCTGATGAGAGAAGTGTTTTACTCTCTCCTTTTTGCATGTCTACTACTTTCAAACTGGGCTTCACGCCATCAAGTGATGTNTAATAAAATTTATTTTGTGCTTTATTTGCCCATTTTGGAAATACATTAAAGCCNCCTGTCACAACTACATGCTGATAGGTAAGCGTGTAATCAGAAATAACAAGCTCACTCTTCTTTGGGGCTATAATTCTAGAAAAGATTACCTTTCTTTTCATCCACTCTACTGAAGGCTCACCCATAAAAGCATTAATATCATAAGCCATAGTATGTGATATAAACATATAAAAATCTTTCTTTTTGATCTTATANTTTTTATTTAACACCTCTGTAGAATCTTTTAAAAGTTTCATCCTCGCGTTAAAGTAACCATTGTCATCCTCAAAAATATCATACCTCAAGACATACTTCATGTCCTTATTCTCAACAATTACATCTTGAGAATCATAAAGGGCTTTACGATGATGTCTATCAACATTAAAAATTGATAAAACATTTAAATCAGCNATAATTGACTTAAAGAATGNTAGTCTAAAAGTATCAGTATAAGATGTAGAACTTGCTTCAACTGCTAAAGAAGGCAATATTTCTACTTTTTTAATAACCTCTATAGTTGCATCGTTAGCGAGTAATAATGAAAAAGCAAAGAGCCACGTAACTAATATTTTCAATTTTTTTCCTTTATTTATCTGATATAATATTTACAACTGTACGAGAAGATTTTCCTTCTGGATTCATTGGAAACAATACACCTCGTAATCTATCTTTTATTTTTGCACATTCTAGGTTCAATGCTTGGTTACTAGAATCTTGAATAATCCTGAAGTCTAACAATTTTCCATACGTACTTAACTCGATTACTACCTTCACAGAATTACCCTCTGAGTTAGCTGGTGGTATAAAATGTTTATAAACTATAGCTTGAATTTTAGCTAAATATTCATTAACTTCATCGCCAGATGAAGTCTTTTTATTTTCATTATCTTTACTTTGAGTTTTCTCATTTTCAAGCATTTCTTTTATTTCTTGCCCAGTATTTTCTTTAGTTTTTTTAATCTTTTTTTGGATTAATTGAAGACGCTTATTGTTTATAATTTTTTCTTCTTTTTTTTGTATTTTAATCTCTTTTGTCCATACTTCNCTAAATAAATCTTCAATATCAAGCTCTTGTNTTTCTTCTTTNACTTTGATTTCTTCTTTTTTTATTNTGNGAANNTTATTNCTCNTTTTNTTAGAAATNNTTGTNNTATCTAAAGAGATGGAAATATACACATCTTTNTTAAGTGCAAAAGTGTTNATTTTATCCTNAGATAACATCATAAAAAGAAAAAGAAACAAAAAAAGTGCAAAAAGTGAAAGTGAGATNAAGCCACTTAATGTAAAGTATAAACTGGGTNTATCCATTTGTTGCTAATGAAACATCAGTAAATCCAGCCTGTTTAATAGCCGCTAAAACTGACATTACAACACCATATTCCAAAGTTTTATCTGCACTAATAAGTACAGTTGCCTTTGTATCTAAATCCTGTGCATACAAAGAAAAATTATCCATAAAAGTATTGAATTGGTAATTCTCTTTATTTACTTTGATATTTTTTTCTTTATCGATTGTAATATGGACAGGGGGAATCTCGGACAATTGTTTTGAGATTGAACCTTGGGGAAGTTTTATACTTTCTTCATAAATAATATTGGGGGCNATGACCATTAAAATAGCTAANAGAACAAGCATTACATCAACAAGTGGAGTAATATTTAATTCAGGTGAATCTTCCCAGTCATACATATATTACCCCTTACGAGATAAAAGAGCATCACTTTGCATTTGTAAGAAACTAACAAGTTCAAATGANTGTCTTTTTAGTATTTGATGGTAAGTATACGCAAAGATTGCTACAAAAATACCTGCTGCTGTTGCAACTAAAGCATCTGAAACACCAGATGCTATGATAGACATACTACCACTACTTTGACCTATATATGTGAAAGTATCTAAGATCGAAACCACTGTACCAAATAAGCCAATAAAGGGTGTTGTAGACGCAAATATGGAAAGAATAGTAAGCCCTTTTGTAGCTTCTTTTGTTGCAGCCATCATAGCTAAATCTAAAATCTCTTTTGAAACACTTAAACTACTTTTTAAAAAGCTTTTTAAAAAAGATTTATCACTAACAGTTGCCGACCCCATGAGTAAGGATTCAAAAGAATCATTTTCATNATNNAGCCAACTANTAAGAGAAAAATATCTATAGAAAAATACCCANTTTAAAATTATAAAATATAATGATAATAAAGCCAAAACACCTANAGTGACAGGATGGCTTTTTAGGTAAAAGTCTATAATTTCGTTNGTCATATATTATATTANTTGCTNNGCAGCATATTCNATTTTTGCTTCAACAGTAGCAATAGCAAAATTTGAATCAGAAATAGAATTTATAAGTTCTTTTGCTTCATCAAGAGCCTCTGCTATTGCACTTTCACTTACGCCACGAATAGCTACAGCACCTTCAACTAATACGATAACTTTTTCTTCATCAACATTTACAACACCCCAGTTAATTAGAACTGACTCAATTGATTTGTCTTCTTTTTCAATGTCAATCACACCNGCTTCTAACAAGGTAGAAANNNAAGAGTGATGTGCNAGAACACCNAATTCACCNTCTTCACCAGGAAGAGTTACACTAATAGCTTNACCATCAAAGATTAAACCATTAGGAGTTAGAATTTCAAGTTTTAAAGTGTCCATATCTGTCCTTTAATTGTATTTTACTTTTGGGCTTTAGCGATTGCTTCATCCATATTACCAACCATATAAAAAGCTGATTCTGGCATATGATCACATTCACCATCAAGAATCATTTTAAACCCTTTAATAGTTTCTTCAAGAGTAACATATTTACCAGGAGCTCCGGTAAACACTTCTGCAACAAAGAATGGTTGAGAAAGATATTTCTCAATTTTACGAGCACGTTCAACAACATTTTTGTCGTCTTCACTTAGCTCATCCATACCAAGAATCGCAATAATATCTTGAAGGTCTTTATATTTTTGAAGTGTTTTTTGAACACCACGAGCTACACCATAATGCTCATCACCAATAATTTGAGGATCAAGTAATCTTGAAGTTGAATCAAGAGGATCCACTGCAGGGTAAATACCCTTTTCAGCT
Organism: Sulfurimonas sp.; assembly: GCA_016764205.1. The sequence goes on along the minus strand of JAESSH010000062.1, from coordinate 6,646 downwards.
ATTTTACGGTTAAGTACTGTTGTTGCATCTAAGTGAGCAAAAACAGAAGCAGGAGCTGGATCTGTTAAATCATCTGCGGGTACATATACCGCTTGAACAGAAGTAATTGAACCAGTTTTCGTTGATGTAATTCTATCTTGTAAAGCACCCATTTCACGAGCTAAGGTTGGTTGATAACCAACAGCTGAAGGGATACGACCAAGTAGTGCTGACATTTCAGAACCTGATTGTGCAAAACGGAAAATGTTATCAATAAACATAAGTACATCAAGACCTTTTTCATCACGGAAATACTCAGCCATAGTAATACCTGTTAAAGCAATACGATTACGTGCCCCTGGAGGCTCTGACATTTGACCGTAGCAGAGTGCAACTTTATCAAGTACATTAGAATCTTTCATTTCATGATAAAGGTCATTCCCTTCACGTGTTCTTTCACCAACACCAGCAAATACTGACAGACCATCGTGACCATGTGCAACATTATGAATAAGTTCCATAATAATAACTGTTTTACCAACACCAGCACCACCGAATAATCCAACCTTACCACCCTTAGAATAAGGAGCAAGTAAATCAACAACTTTAATACCTGTTTCAAACATCTCTGTAGTAGTTGATTGATCAACTAATGGTGGAGGTGCACGGTGAATTGACCATGTCTCAGAATCAGTAATTTGATCACCACCATCAATTGTTTCACCAATTACATTAAAGATACGTCCTAGAACCTTATCTCCAACTGGAACTTTAATAGGAGCACCAGTACATCTTGCCTCCATACCACGAACTAAACCTTCCGTCATATCCATTGCTATCGTTCTCACACGACCATCACCTAAGTGAGCTGCAACTTCTAATACTAAACGAGAAGTATTTCCTTCTAAACTTACTTGAACTTCAATTGCTTCGTTTATTGTTGGAAGATAACCATCAAAATCAACATCAACAATTGGGCCCATAACCTGGCTAATTTTACCAATCATATTTTTCTCCATTATTTCATCGACTCCACACCACTAATAATTTCTATTAGTTCGGTAGTAATAGCAGCTTGACGTGCTTTATTAAACTTAACCTTCAAGCTTTTAACCATATCTTTAGCATTATTCGTAGCTGTATCCATTGCTTGCATTCTAGCACTATGCTCAGCAGCAACTGAATCTATTAATGCATAATACATTGCATATTCTACATATTTATCAACTAAAGAATTCAACATATGTTCTTCATCTTCTGCTTCAAACTCTAAAACAGAATTNTGTACTTCAGAATATTCATACTGATCAGAATCTACTGGTAATACTTTATTAACATGTAACTCTTGTGTCATCATGTTTTTAAAACCATTATAGACAAGATAAAGACCATCTATTTTTCCATCTTTATAGTCATCAATAGATGCAGTAATAAACTCATCAGATCTAGACTTATCTGGTTTTGAACTTAAATCAATAAGAGAATCAAATAATTCGACCTCATTATATTTAAAAAATTCAACACCTTTTTTACCGATTCCGCGTAGACGCACTTTTACATTCTTTTCTTTATACTCTTTTAAAAGTCTTTTAACAGCTTTAATAGTTTGAATATTAAAACCACCACATAAACCTTTATCTGCAGTAACAAAAACAATGTCTATCATTTTTGGATTTTCAATCTCTGCAAAACAACGATTGTCAATTCCTCCAATTTTACTATGCTTAATACGTCCAGCTATTTCGGCAATTACCTGATTCATTTTATCAGCATAAAGACGTGAGCGTTTTGCGAGCTCTTCAGCACGACGAAGTTTTGCAGTTGATACAAGCTTCATTGCACGTGTAGTCTTTTGAGTATTTGAAACACTCTTTATCTGTCTTTGAATATCTTTAAGGTTTGCCATTATGCTTTCCTTACGCCGCTACAAAGCTAGCTTTGAATTCTTCAAGAGCTTTTATTAATAATGCTTTTGTATCATCGTCAATTTTTGCATTACTTCTAATGTTTTCAAAAATTTGAGGATAAGAAGCTTCNATGAAAGGATATANTTCAGCTTCAAAACGAACTATATGTGATGGATCAAAATCATCTAAGAAACCTTCATTTCCAGCAAAAATAATTGTAACTTGCTTTTCAGCAGAAAGCGGAGAGAATGGACCTTGCTTTAAAACTTCAACCATTCTTTGTCCACGNTCGAGTTGATTACGTGATGTNATATCAAGGTCAGATGCAAACTGAGCAAATGCTTGAAGTTCACGGTACTGAGCAAGATCAAGACGTAGAGTACCTGCAACTTGTTTTGTAGCTTTAATTTGAGCTGCACCACCAACACGAGATACTGAAAGACCAACATTAATTGCTGGACGTACCCCTGAGTTGAAAAGTTCAGTTTCAAGAAAAATCTGACCATCTGTAATTGAAATAACATTTGTTGGAATATATGCCGCAACATCACCCTCTTGTGTTTCAATAATAGGAAGAGCAGTAAGCGATCCAGCCCCTTCTTCATCACATAGTTTTGCAGCNCGTTCNAGTAAACGAGAGTGAATATAAAAAACATCNCCTGGATACGCTTCACGACCCGGAGGACGACGAAGAATAAGTGACATTTCACGNTAAGCAACTGCATGCTTNGATAANTCATCATATACAATCAGACCATGTCTCGCATTATCACGGAAGTATTCTCCCATAGCAACACCAGTATATGGAGCTAAAAATTGAAGNGCAGCAGCTTCAGCAGCTGTTGCAGATACAATAATTGTATATTCCATTGCACCATGTTCTTCTAAACGACGAACAATTTGAGCAACTGTAGATTCTTTTTGACCAATAGCAACATAGATACAAGATACACCGTTACCTTTTTGATTAATAATGGCATCAAGTGCTACAGTTGTTTTACCAGTTTGTCTATCACCAATGATAAGTTCACGTTGACCACGACCAATTGGAACAAGAGCATCAATTGCCTTAATACCTGTTGCTAATGGCTCATGAACTGATTTTCTATTCATAATACCAGGTGCTTTTTCTTCAACAAAACGAAATTCAGTTGATTCAATAGGACCTTTGCCATCAATTGGCTCACCAAGTGCATTTACAACACGACCTAAAAGTGCATCACCAACTGGAACTTTTAAAAGTTTACCAAGTCTTTTAACTGACATACCTTCACGAAGTTCTGTACCAGCACCAAGGATAACGATACCTACTACGCTTTCTTCAAGGTTCATTACAAGACCTTGTGTACCGTCATCAAACTCTACCATTTCCCCAGCCATAACATTGCTAAGTCCATAAACTTGTGCAACACCATCAGCATAAGAAACAATTTTACCTGTTTCATTTATATCGACATTTAATTCAAAATTATCGATACGTTCTTTTATTATTGAACTGATTTCATCAGCTTTAATTTTTGCTACCACTATTGTTCTCCTCGTATGAAGTTAAATTGCTTTTACTATATGTTCTATAATCTGACTATTGATTCTTTGTTTTGAAAAGTTAATTTCAATACCCAAATCTTCNACNNCTACTTTAATACCATCAAAATCATCATTAATGTATTTAAGCGAAATAGTTGCGTCAAATTTTTTACTTAAACCACTACTTAATTCTTTTATTGTTTTANCGTCAATCTTACTATTACTATATACAACACCTTCATAAGTTTTACTCAAATTTGCAATCTCTTTTCTTAATTCTTGCGCTATTGCAGGAATAATATTGATACGCTTATTTTCAATAAGTAATTTAATTAGATTGTTCACACTATTAGAATTAGCTGATGCAACAGCTTCTAATAATATTTCTGTTTTATCTTTTGTACTTACATTAGGATTATCTATGATTTGTACAAACTTTTCATTTTTAAAAGAATCAGCTAAAACAGAAAATATATCTGTCAAGTTTTGCATTGACTCCATATCTGAAGTATTCGCTATCGCTTTAATATATCTTTTTGCGATTAATTCTTCCATTTATGCAACCTTCTTTAAGATAACATTTGCCATTGCTTCTTTATCAAAGCTATCATTACTCTGGCTTAAAACTTCATCAAGTATATCTTCAACAACATTACGAAGCATTTTTCTTTGTTCGAATTCTTTTAAGACAGTATNCTGTTTTGTTAAGGTTNCAAGTTCTACCTTGCATTGAAGCATCATGTTGTCATTAATCATTTTATTCTCTTTTTTAGCTGCGAGAGTTAATTCTTCTGCAAATTTTTCTGCATCAGAAATTTTTGCCAAGGCATCTTTTTTAAGAGTAATTGTCTCAGTTAACTTATCTTGAACTTTTTTTAATTCATCAGAAATTTTTTCACTTCTTGCTTTGAAAAATCCTTTGACCGGTTCTGCTACAAGATACCATACAAGAGCTGCAAACAATAAAAAGTTTACCGTTCTTTGAACAATATCAGTCCCAGTATTTTCTGCACTAGATGCTAATGCAAAAGTTGACATAGTTAGTAAAGTTACTATAATTCTATTCACATAAGATCCTTTAAATTTGACTAAATTTAGCTTTTACAGCCTGCGAAAAACTTGGAACTTGTAACATTAATTCACTTGTTAACTCATCCCTCGATTCTGATAGAGATTTTTCAAACTCTCTATATTCATTCGCTAATTCAGCACGTCTTGCCTCTAATTTACTTTCAGCTAATTCCTTAGCATCCGCAACAACTTTCTCTCTTAGGGCCGCAGCATCAAGTTTAGCATTCATAATTATTAATTCAGCTTTTTCATTTAACGCTTGAATTTCGTCATCATTATTACCTACTCTATCGAGGTCTTTTTTGATATCTTCATCACGTTTATTCATAAAACTAAATAATGGATTATACAGCCAACTGTTTAAAACGGCTATAAGCGAAAGAAATACAACAAATGTAGCCAAAAGTAGTATTGGATTTATATCTAACATAGCACCTCCTAAAAGTTGCGTGATTATACTATGTCAATATTGAAAGGATAGTTAAAGTAGAAAAAAAGTTGTTAATTTATTCATTATTTTCTGTTTTATGTAGAAAAGTAATTTAAAAATTCATTAATTTGCNCTTCATTTTCAAATTCAATTGTCATTTTATTTGAAGAAGTTTTTGCCTTAAAGCCTAAAAAGTTAAATTTACCTTGTAANTCTGAAAANTCATACGANACTACTAANGGTTTANTTANGATATTNTNTTCATCATATTTTCTATTTTTTATCATAGATTCNACTTCACGAACACTCAGTTTTTGACCGATNATNGAATNNACCATTACNTGTTGTTCTTTTTCATCAAGACCCACTAAAACTTTTGCATGTCCTGGAGTAATNTTTTTTTCCAACAANGCTTTTTGTGTTTTAGCAGATAACTGAAGNANACGTAATGTATTTGTAATATGCGCCCTACTTTTGTGTATCATCGTAGAAAGTTCTTGGTGTGTTATTTCATGTATCTTTATCAATTCTTCATAGGTATGTGCAAGTTCCACAGAGTTAAGGTCTTCTCTTTGAATATTTTCAAGAAGTGCCAGTTTACGCATTTTTTCTTCATCACTCTTTATGACAATACATCGAATATTTTTTAATTTTGCTAGCTTAGATGCACGAAGCCTTCTCTCTCCTGCTATAAGTACATAACCATCTATATCTTCTGTTACAACTATAGGTTGGAGTAAACCATCCGTCTTGATAGATTCTGCTAACTCTAACAAGGCTTCTTCATTAAAAAATTTTCTTGGCTGGAATGGATTTGCTCTAATATCTTTAACAGATATTTCAGATATTTCATCTTTTTGTGTGCCCTCATTTTCATAAGACTCATCAATTTCTCCAAAGAGTGCATCTAAACCACGTCCAAGTGCCATCGATTTCATTATCTTATAATTGCCTGTGCTAAATTTTGATACGCGATTGAGCCACTTGATTTTACATCGTAAAGAATAGCAGGTTTACCAAATGAAGGAGATTCAGCTAATTTTACATTTCGTGGAACAACGATATATTTATCTTCAGTGTCTTTAAAAAGCTTTCCTTTAAAGTGTTGTGTTAAATCAGCAAATACCTGCTTTGAAAGATTATTTTGAGAAGAATACATTGTTGGTAAAAAACCTTTTATGCTAAGTTTTGGATTAATTGATTTACGAACAAGTTTAACAGTGTTTAAAAGTTGCGCCAAACCTTCAAGTGCAAAAAATTCACACTGNATAGGAATCAGTACTGAATTTGAAGCGGACAAAGCATTAATTGTCATAGGTCCTAAGGCTGGTGGGGAATCTATGATAATGTAATCATAATCTTTTTTAACATTTGCTATAGCACCTTTAAGAACTAATTCTCGCCCCTTTGCATTTTCAGAGTCATAATATTCTTTTTCAATTCCAACAAGCCCAATATTTGATGGTGCTAAATGCAGTGTAGGTAAATCGGATTTTAAAATAATATCTTTTAATTTTTTTGTTCCTATAAGAACATGATAAATGTTAAACTCATAATCATTACGGTGAAAACCCAAAGATGTAGTAGCGTTTGCTTGTGGGTCTGCATCAATGAGTAGCACTTTTTTTTCAGCTACTGCTAGTGAAGCCGCTAAGTTAACGGCTGTAGTTGTTTTACCAACCCCACCCTTTTGATTTGCAATTACTATTACTTCACTCATCTTCTACTATAT
>JAESSH010000061.1 GCA_016764205.1 Sulfurimonas sp. | reverse complement strand
CAGTTATAGCAGTGGAAGAAAATGTACTTCCAGCAATAAGAAAGTTAAAAGCAACACTAGCAGCAAAATCTATTAAGTTTGAATCAGTAGTTAAAATTGGTCGTACACACCTCCAAGATGCTACACCACTTACTCTTGGTCAAGAGATTAGTGGTTGAGTTGAGATGTTAAACAAATGTGAAAAAATGGCAAAAGACTCTCTTGAAGCAGTTCGCGAATTAGCACTAGGTGGAACTGCCGTTGGAACTGGTCTTAATGCACATCCAGAACTTGGTGAACGCGTAGCAAAAAAGATAAGCGAACTAACAGGGCATGACTTTATTACTGCACCAAATAAGTTTCATTCACTTACTTCACATGATGCACTTGTGTATTCTCATGGAGCACTTAAAGCATTGGCAGCAGATATGATGAAAATTGCGAATGATGTAAGATGGTTAGCATCTGGTCCTCGTTGTGGAATAGGGGAGCTTGAAATTCCAGCAAACGAACCGGGTTCTTCTATTATGCCAGGTAAGGTAAACCCTACACAGGCGGAGGCGGTAACAATGGTTACGTGCCAAGTTTTTGGAAATGATGTAGCCATAAGTATGGGTGCATCACAGGGTAACTTTGAATTAAATGTATTTAAGCCTGTTATTGCGTATAACTATTTACAAACATGTCGTTTATTATCAGACTCTATTAGATCTTTTAATGATCATTGCGCAGAAGGCTTAGAGCCTGTAACAGAGAGAATTGATTATTACCTACAAAATTCATTAATGCTTGTAACTGCACTCAACCCATATATTGGATATGATAATGCGGCTAAAATTGCAAAAACAGCACATAAAAATAATGCTACTTTAAAAGAAACAGCGATTGACTTAGGTCTTTTAACAGCTGAAGAATTCGATAAGTATGTTATCCCAGAAAATATGACCGCACCCAAGGCGTAGTTCATAGATTTTAGTAAGTTCCGCCAAGTCTAATATATAAGGATTATAAGTGCGGTTACTGCACGTGGGCTCTCTGCCGAAGAGAACCTAGCGTTAGTGTAGTGAAAGGGATTTTATTCCTTTTACGTAATAATAAAAGGAGAAGAATAGATGAATATACATGAATATCAAGCGAAACAAATTTTTGCTAAATATGGCATACCAGTACCAAAGGGTATAATGGTTGAAAGCGTTGAAGATGCAGTTAAAGCTGCTAAAGAATTAGGCGGTCCAGTATGGGTTGTTAAAGCACAAATCCATGCAGGTGGACGTGGTTTGGGTGGTGGTGTTAAACTTGCTAAATCTTTAGAAGAAGTAGAAGCACTTTCTAACGAGATTCTTGGTATGACTTTGGTTACACACCAAACGACGAACGAAGGTAAACTTGTTCAAAAACTCTATATCGAAGATGGTGCTGATATCAAATCAGAGTTATACCTTTCTGTTGTTTTAGATAGAAAACTAGAAATGCCTTTAATTATGGCTTCTACAGAGGGTGGTATGAACATTGAAGATGTAGCTGAAAATACTCCTGAAAAAATTATTACTATCCCTGTTGACCCTACTATAGGTTTTCAAGGTTTTCACGGGCGTGAATTAGCATTTGGACTTGGTATTACTGAAAAAAATGAGCAAAAAAATATTATTGCATTTGCAAAAAAACTTTTTAAACTTTATATGGAAAATGACGCAGAGATGATTGAAATTAATCCTCTTGTAAAAACTGGTAATGGTGAATTTTTAGCACTTGATGGGAAAATGGGCTTTGATAACTCAGCTCTTGGTCGTCAACCAGAAATACTTGCAATGCGAGATTTATTTGAAGAAGATGCTGATGAAGTAGAAGCTGCTAAGTACGGTCTTTCTTATGTTGCTCTTGATGGCGAAATTGGTTGTATGGTAAATGGTGCTGGACTTGCTATGGGTACTATGGATACAATTAACTACATGGGTGGAACTCCTGCTAACTTCCTTGATGTTGGTGGAAGTGCAAATGCTGAGACTGTTGCTAAAGGATTTGAGATTATTCTTAAAAACCCTAAGGTAAAAGCTATTTTTGTAAATATTTTTGGTGGAATTGTTCGTTGTGATCGTATTGCAAATGGAATCATTGAAGCAACTAAGATTACAGATGTTAATGTACCTGTAATTGTTCGTCTTGATGGAACAAATGCTCCTGAAGCATCTGAAATCCTTAAAAATGCAAATATAGCCAACTTAATTGTTGCGGATGATTTAGGTGACGGTGCTGCAAAAGCAGTAGCTGCTGCAAAACAAGCATAAGAAGAAAGGGAGAATAATTAATGTCAATTTTAGTAAATAAAGATACAAAAGTAATCGTTCAAGGTTTTACAGGAAAAGAGGGTTCTTTTCACGCTGAGCAATGTTTAGCATACGGAACACAAATTGTTGGTGGTGTTACACCAAACAAGGGCGGTCAAGAACATTTAGGAAAACCAGTTTTTAATACTGTTAGAGAAGCTGTTAAAACTACTAGTGCTACAGTTTCTATGATTTTTGTTCCACCTGCTTTTGTTGGTGACGCCGTTATGGAAGCTGCTCAAGCTGGGATTGAACTTGCTGTAATTATTACAGAAGGTGCTCCAGTTAAAGATATGCAAATGGCTAAAGCATATGCTACAAAACACGGTATGAAAACACTTGGGCCAAACTGTCCGGGTATTATTACCGCTGAGGAGTGTAAAATTGGAATCATGCCTGGTATGGTTTTCAAAAAAGGTAATGTTGGTCTTATCTCAAAAAGCGGTACATTAACGTACGAGGGTGCAAATCAAGTTTGTAAAGAAGGTTTTGGTATTTCAACTGCTGTTGGTATCGGTGGAGACCCAATTATTGGTCTTTCATACAATGAACTCTTACCAATGTTTGAAGCTGATCCTGATACTAAATGTATTGTTATGATTGGTGAAATTGGTGGAGATCTTGAAATTCAAGCAGCAAAACTAATCAAAGAGCAAATCACTAAACCTGTTGTAGCTTTTATTGCGGGTCAAACTGCTCCTAAAGGGAAGACTATGGGTCACGCTGGTGCTATTGTTTCTGGTTCTGCTGGAACTGCTAAAGAAAAGATGGAAGCGCTAGAAGCTGCTGGTGTTACAGTTGTAATTTCTCCTGCAGAAATTGGAAAGGCTGTTACAAAGGCTTTAGCTAAATAACTTTCACTAAGGGTAGGCAAAGTTACGCCTACCTTCTTTGTTAATCTCCAAATCTAAATTATTAGATAAAATAATCTCATGAAAAACAAATCGCTCAAAAATATTTTAACAGACATCTACCTTTTTTCTGGCATACAGGATAAGGAACTTGATAAACTCGTTAAAATCTGCTCTATGCATAACTACAAAAAAGACTCTTACCTCTTTATGAAAGGTGAGAAGAGTGAGCATCTTCTTGTTTTGATTGAAGGCTTAGTCAGTATTTTTAAGCATGACGATAAGGGTAATGAAATTATTATAGGCTTATTCAGTCCTTTTTCTTTACTGGCAGAACCAGCAATCTTAAAAGGGCTTCCATTTCCCTCAAGTGCTGTATTTAAGTCTGATGGAGCTGTAATAAAAATAGAACTCAATAGCTTTAAAAAAGATTTTTTACATGATTCACATATCTCCTATGCAGTCATTCAATCCTTACTTAGTAAAATACAACTTTTACAAAATAATATTCATCTCAACATTGCTTCAAGTGCAAAAGAAAAAATCTTATCCTTTTATGAAAAAAATAATAGTTTGGGGGTAGAGTTAAAACAATACGAGATAGCATCACTTTTAGGAATGAAAGCTGAGACATTTTCTCGTAATGTAAAGTCTTTACTCAAGGATGAAAAGTTGATAAAAGTAAAAAATAAATATATAAAGGTTTAATATTATAAAATATTAAACCTTTATACTGTCCCAGAAAAAATCTACATGTTTTTCAAACTGTGTTGACAAAGCATTCGTAGAGTAAGCATCAAAGCGTAAAAGTGTCACTTGAAGTCTTATGTAGAAGAGGGTGGATAAGAACTCGTATGACATCATCATAGGGTCGCCTGGACGTACTAAATTGTTTTGCATCATAACAAAGAAGCCCTCAGACAATATTTTTACATTTTTATCGTGAAATTCACTCATAAACTGCTCTCTAAGCACTTTGTTTTGCAGGAGTTCTATCAAGAGTATTCGAAACATGCTTTCGTTGTTCTTGTCAAAGGCAAGGAGCTTGTACTGCATAGCATACTTTTTTAAAAATACCTTGCCTTTCATCGCTATTTCCCCAATAGATTCATCACCAAAAGAGAAGGGCGAAGCGAAAATATCTTTTGATATGTTAAGAAATATTTCTTCTTTGTTTTTAAAATGATTATATAAGGCACTCTCCCTAATTCCCACTTTTGAAGCTATTTTTCTTACACTAGCTCCTTTATATCCTAACTCAGAGAAGAGTATCTTTGCTTCTTTGAGTATTTTTAATTTTGTACTACTTACCTTAGTAGATGTCGTGTTTTCGGGCATAAATGAACCTTTATTTGATATATGAACACTTGTTAATATATTCTCTTTAGTTTATGAACGAATGTTCACTAATAGTCCATATAAATTAACAAGTGTTCATATAGTACATAAAGTTAGTTAACAAGTGTTCATGCTGTAAATAAATGCTAAATAAAGAATGTCTATAGTAAACTTACGTAGGTATAACAGATAGCGACTTGAATAATCAAGAGGAAAGTCCGAGCTGCTGTAAGACAGTGTTCCATTTAACGAATGGCCGTAGTAATGCGAGGGAAAGTGCAACAGAAAATAGACTTCTACTATTAGTCGTTATTTGAGCAAAAGCCCAAATAACTTTCGCTAGCCGCTAAGGCACTAAAGCATAAAAATACTTTCGGTATTTTTCTAACTTTTTGCGAGCTAAAAGTAGTAAAGGTGAAAAGGTGGGGTAAGAGCCTACCAGTTTCTATAGTAATATAGAGAGCTTGTAAACCCAACATGGCAGCAAGAAACAGGTGGTCAGCGTCTTACAATGCTACTGTTTCGCTAGAGACATGATGTAAATCATGGAGTAGATTAATCCTATCAAAACAAAACTCGGCTTATGTTATACCTGTCTTCTTTAAAAGCCTATTTATAGGGCTTGAATAACTCCAAATACAAGCTGATTTAATATTAATAAATATTAAATGTACTGATAATATGAATATTCTGAAACATTCTCTAATTCTTCTTTAAACTGACTTTTTCTTTTTATGATATTATTATGAACTTAAGAAGAAGAAAAACTGCTAGCAATGGTAAGATTAAATTGAAACAGGGTGTTAAATGAAATTAATAATTATACTTCTTGGATTGATATCTCTACTCAATGCAAGTATAGAAATAACTCAAAATATGAAAGCCTTATATAAAAATGTAGAGCTTAGCGAAGTGCAAAAAGATTATATACTTGATAATGAAGATAAAAATATAAATATATTTAAAATAATTCTTAAAAAAGAAGTTAGAAAATTTAAAAATTTGAGTGAAAAAAATATTGTGAGTTTTATGCTTACCCCCCCCCTTGGCAAAGTAACTCATATTAAGCTCTTAAAAACGAGTGGTAACAAAAAACTTGATAAAGCTACAAAAAGGGCTATTGAAAAAGTTGCGAAAAAACTTGTTACACCACAAGAAATAATAGAAATAAGATATATAATCTCATACAGGATAGGGAAGAAGCCAAGTTATTTCAATCATTCTGATATTCAAGAAGCATCAAAAGAACCATATTATCAAACTATTTCAAGAGGCACTACGAGATTTCAGTATCAAAGCAAAGAGTATACAAGGATATTTAAAACTAGTAAAGATGGTTTTATCAATATGACACAAGAGCCAAGAAGTTGTGCTAAAAGAATAATTATTTTAAAAATGAACGGAGAAAAATTTGCAGAAGCTAGCGGTAGTTTGTTTTCGAATATAAATATAGAAGCACCACAAGGAAAATATAAGATATTAGTACAAACTAAAAAAACTTGTAATATTAATTTAGGGTATCAATAATAGCCAGAGAGGTAATGAATCCCTCTATTTTTTGTTAGTGAAGGGCAGGTTACCAGCACCATTATCACTATTCTAACTATAAGTAAAGGTTACTTCTAAATTACAGCTGATTACTGTAATGTGTCAAAAAGAATAGGGTAGTTGGATTAATTTCTAGCTATCCTAAACACGTAATATAGGTATTTGTTTGCAACTCGAATTAGCTTACCTATATGCACCTTCCCTAGTTGTTACATTTAAAATTAAAATAATCAACACATCTTCTTCTTTTTTATAGACAACTCTATATGTGCGAAGTTTTAAGCGGTATATATCTTCACTTTGACCTTTTAATTTTTTAATAATNCCTTTTTGCATGAGGGATATTTCATATTGCTCATCAAATTTACTTACAAAATCAAGTAGAGAATTTTTAATAAAGAGCTGATTNCTCTTATCAATTTTTTTTAAATCTTTTTTTGATAGATTTGTAAAATTAAGGATATACAATCTATATNCCTAACTCATCAAAAACTTCATCTACTGAATATCTAACTCCGTCATCTTCATCTAATCTTTTTTCGGCTACTTTTAAATCAAGGTAATCAAAATACATATCTAAAGCGGATGCAATAATATGACTTTTCTTTTCGTTAAGTTCTTTAGCATAACGTGTCATATCGTCATTGACAGAAGAGGGTAATGTTATATTTAATCTTACTGTATTCATGGTGTCACTTCCTTATGTGTATAANTATACACCTTTNATGGTCATAAAGCAAACTTTNTGCTATATCTCTCTTTATTTAGTCTGCTAACGAGGCTATATCTTTTGAATTACATATTAACTAATATTATANATAAGANCGCAATCCTTAATTAAATTCGCTATCATTATACTTNNACTANAGGACGAAGGAGTTTGAAATGAAATTCTTATCGAGAGTTTGGAGTTGGNTTTTATTACTTTTNGCGCTAATACCTGAAAAGAAGAGTAAAGANTTTGATTTTAGTAAATCTGATNTCTTNGGNAGNGGTCCNAAAGAGTAAANCTATTTTTCAATAGAATTTACATTATGTTAACCAATTAGAATANACTAAGGNCTTATTTAAACTTATTAGTGCATAATTGCATATACTAAGNCTTTTAGGCACATTGGAGCGCTTCTGCATTGAATACAAATAAGAATAAACTAATAAACGATATNCAACAATTACTTAATACATATGATGGTATTCACAAAACATCGATTAATCCTGATTTACTTGAGTTTATGGATGAGAAGACTTTGCTTAGCATAATCGATTCTCTTTTAACGCAAAAAGAAGATGCCAAAGAATCTGATACGCAGTGGCTAGAAAAGTTTAAAAAAGATATAAGTTAACTGGATACAAATTATTCTTTCATTTTATCATTTATTAAGTATATAATCTATATAATCTCGGCTCAGTTAAACAGGCTTTAACTTACACTTTAGTGGCCCCGTCGTCTAGCGGTTAGGATCCATGGTTTTCATCCATGTCACAGGAGTTCAATTCTCCTCGGGGTCACCACTCACATATAATTTTCAAGACTTCTTTGCAATCATATCTGTTCGTTTTGGTGGTATTATAAAAGCTGGTTCTAAGAGCATAGCTTCCTCGGCATTAATAATAGAATTCTCATAAGAAAACACAATCAAACTTCTATACGAAAATACTAAGGTCTTGTATTTTACATCATCTTTTGAAAGACAAGCATAACTTGCTTCATTTCCTGCAAAAGTTGTTGCTCCGTTTGCAAGTTTTGTTTCACTGTCTAAGTGTAGTTTATCTAGTTGTAGTGAATGTTTTATAGCCCACTCGTTTACTTTTTCAAACATTATATCTGCTGTCATAGAAATCCTTTGTTTTATGAGTGCCATTGTAATGTAAACTTATAAACCTTAAGCAAGAAGGAAAAATTAGTCCATTTATTTATCTAAAATACGATAAAATTCACTAAAATAATATTTAGGAATTTTAATGCTAAGATTTGCACCCAGCCCTACTGGTGATATGCACATTGGTAACCTCCGTGTTGCCTTATTTAACTACATTGTTTCACAGCAAAAAAAAGAAGATTTAATTATCAGAATCGAAGATACAGACAAAGAGAGAAATATAGAAGGTAAGGATAAAGAAATCCTTGAAATTTTAGATCTTTTTGGTATTAGCTATTCACAGGTTATTTACCAAAGCGAAAACGTACGCTTTCATACGGCAATGGCCTTACAGCTTATTCATGAGAAGAAAGCTTTTAGCTGTTTTTGTTCTCATGAATGGCTTGAAGGCAAGCGTGAAGAAGCTAAGAAAAATAAAAAGCCGTACAGATATGATGATGCCTGTGCTAATTTACCAGCAGAATTAGTAATAGATAACCTAAGCCCTTTTACTATACGTATAAATAAACCAGCTGATGACATACAAGTAACAGACCATATAAAAGGTAAAGTCACTTTTAAGCCAGCAGATGTAGATAGTTTTATCATAATGCGACAAGATAAAACCCCTACCTACAACTTTGCTTGTGCTGTTGATGATATGCTGAGTGATATTTCTGTAGTAATCCGTGGTGAAGACCACATGAGTAATACTCCAAAACAAGACCATATTCGAGCAGCACTAAAGTATGAAAAAAATGTAGAATATGCGCACCTTCCCATCATCCTAAATGATGATGGGAAGAAAATGAGTAAACGCGATGATGCTTCAAGTGTTAAATGGCTTTTAGAAGAAGGTTTTCTTCCCAGGGCAATATCAAATTATTTAATATTAATAGGTAATAAGCCTCCTAAAGAGATATTTACCTTAGAAGAATCATTAGAATGGTTAGATTTATCAAAGGTGTCCAAGTCCCCTGCTCGATTTGATATTAAAATGCTTAGACATATTAACCATGAGCATTTAGCACTCTTAGACAACAAAGAACTATCCCGCTATGTCGGTTTTGCAGATGAAGAGATAGGAGCACTTGCAAAAGTGTATCTTGAAGAAGCAAGCACAACAAAAGAGCTTAAGGCAAAAATAGCTGCTATTTTTGCTCCTAAAGAGATTCCGCAAGAATTTACTGAACAATCAGCGCTTATGATAAAAACAATTAAAGAAGCACCCTACTTTGAAGAGTATGATGATTTTAAAAATCACGTTATGAAAGAGTCCGGACTTAAGGGTAAAAACTTTTTTAAACCTTTACGCTATGTTCTTACGGGTGTAGGTCATGGTCCTGATGTCGCAGAAATTTATAAATATCTTAAAAACTATATAGGGGAGATAATAAAATGAGTGATTTAGGCTTGTTAGTTTTACAGTTAAGTTCCTTGTTTACAGGAATTATAGAAATATATATCTGGGTAGTGCTAATCACAGCCTTGCTTAGTTTTGTCAATCCTGACCCACATAATCCTATTGTACAATTTTTACATAGAATTACAAACCCAGCATATGCATTTGTGCGAAAATACATTCGAACAAACTTTAATGGTATTGACTTAGCACCCTTAGTCATTATCATTGGTTTACAGGTTGTTATCATGCTAACAGGGTTCTTGTCTTCATCTCTTGCACGTGCTCTTTAATGTATGCATAAAATCCTTCTCTGCCTTAACCTTGTTTGCGCACTGTCATATGCGGAGATAAGCTTTAAGGATATCCAAGAAAAGCCCTCTGGCCGTGCTAAAAACTTTATGATTTGGCAGTACCTCAAACAAGACATTACAGCAAAAGAAGCTGATACAGCTTATGCTCTGGTTGAAGGAAATATTGCAAAAATAAAAAAAGCATATTTAAAAAAATCAAAAAATAAAGTATTGTTACGTGAACTTGCTTGTAGAGCTGAGACAGATTTACTCTCTATAGACGAGCAAGATTGTTTTCTTTTGGCTATGAGCCCTTATAAAACATTAAACTTAGATGAAAAGTCTAGAGAAAAACTTATAAAAAGACTTAATACTAAGCTAGCTCGTGATTCTTTAAAAATTCAAGCTGAAACTTTTTTTGAAGAATCCTATGAAAAATATGATTCCAATACTATACTCGACATGTTTTTAAAAACGAGTACAGCACATAGAAGAAGTAAGTTAAATATTCCACTCTCAAAAGAATTTCTTGAGCANATGTTTTCTAAAGAAGCCTCCCCATGGAAAAAATTCTCTCTCATCAAAAAAATTGTTAATGATGATAAACTTGATGTTCTACAAAAGTCGATTTTAAATATTAAGAGTACTCATGTAGGTGCTGATTCTAACTTTTTATTAGGCTTGAANCACCTTAGGAACGGGAGTATAGATGAGGCAGTAAAGTATTTTAAAACTTCGAGAGAACACCATTCAAGACAAATGAGCAAAGATAAAAATAGTTTTTGGATGTATCAAGCGAGTAAAGAGAAAAAATACTTACAAGATTTGGGCTTAAGTATGGATATAAATATCTATTCTCTTTACGCTAAGGAAAAGTTAGCAATCGAAGTAAATAACTACTTTTCTTCGCTCGAGACAAGTACTACTTCATCTGAAAAAAATTTATCAGACCCTTTTGTTTGGAATGCTATAGCACAAGAGATTAAAGGAACTAAGAAGAAAGACCTTTTAAAATTATCCAAAAAATACAATCAAAAAGAAATGGCACCTGTACAGTCTTTCATTATAGAAAAGGCATATGGATTTAAAATGCATGGCTACATAACACCTTATGATGAGTTCCTTCAGGACTTGTCAACGGATGATAAAGCACTTGTTTATGCTCTTATGCGTCAAGAGAGTAATCTTATCCCCTCTGCCCTTTCCCGCTCCTTTGCCTTAGGGCTAATGCAGCTTATGCCATTTGTTACAGATGATTTAAGTACAAGAATGAAAGANCCTATTNCTTCTTATGACGATATGTTTACGCCANAATATAATCTAAGATATGCACTCAAACATTTTTCCTGGCTAAAGAAGACTTTTTATCATCCTCTTTTCATTGCGTATTCTTATAATGGTGGCTTAGGGTATTTAAGAAGACATCTTGAAGCAACTACCTTTACTAAAGGTCCGTACGAGCCATTTATGAGTATGGAGTTAATGTCAAACAAGGAAAGTAGAGAATATGGGAAAAAAGTTTTAGCGAATTATATTATGTACAAAAAGATACTTGGCGAAGAAATTTCTATAGTTGCTCTCTTACATACGTTAACTGACCCGATGAAAACTGATCGTTATCGATCTGCAAAATAAGTTTTGCACTTTCATTATTTTCATCACGTTTAAAACTAACAAAATAATTGTTTGTCCATGGTACTTTTAATCCTAAAAGTTCAGCATATTTATTTTTCTCAGGAAGCTTCTCAAGTAAAACGGCTTCTTGTTTATTTAATGTAATATTTAAATCATTTGTTTTATTTTTAAGATACATAGATATGTAGAAATTATAATGTTTCGCCTCTTCATTTTGGTATACATTGTTTAGGTAAATTGCAGAATAAATCCCCTCTAGTTGCTTAGAGGAAGTAATTTTTCCACTTCTTGTGTTTTCTATCGCTGCTTCTTGCTCTTTAGTGATATCAAGCTTACTAAAAGCATTTCTTGTGGTACAGCCTGTTGTCAAAATACCAATAATAAGAACGCTCAAGATAATTTTCATTTTATTTCCTGTCAATTTATGCAAAGAATTATATCGAATTAAACAAGTTTTTAATGAGTATTTTGTATAATCTAGTAAATTTTACACAAGAGCATACATTGAGCAAAAGATTAGCTGTTGCATTTACGGGACCATCTAAAAGTGGTAAGACAACCCTTATACTAAAAGTGGCTAGAAAGCTCATAAATGAGTACGATAAAAAAGTGGTTATAGTAAAACATGACCCGGGTGATAAAGCAAGATTTGATGTAGTGGGAAAAGATAGTTATAAATTTGCAGATACTGGGGCAGAGGTCATTGTTACTTCTCCAACGAGAACAACATATTTTTCTAAAAAAAGTGAAGATATTAACGAAATAATTAGACTCTTTGATAGCTTCGATATTTTACTAATAGAAGGATTAAAGAACCTTCCACTCCCTCGAATCTGTATATTTAGAAATTCGCTTGATAAGGACTACTTTCCTTTCATGAATGCCCTAGCTATAGACTCTAGTATAAGCTTAGCTGATGGCGAACTGCCAAGTGATGTAGATATTTTAGATTTAAATAATCCTGATGAAGTAATTTCATGGATATTAAAAAATGCAAAGGAAGTATAATTGAGAGATATATTTGATGCCATCCAAAAGAGTGCCATACGAATAAAAGATGCTATAGACGTTAAGGATATAGGCTATTCACAACAAGAAAATAGCTCAGGCGAAACACAGCTACAGCTTGATATTCAATGTGATATGATTATTGAGGAAGAATTCTCAAAAGTTGCATCAGTAAACACAATAGCAAGTGAAGAAAAAGAACATGAGGATCAATTACATCCAGATGGAAAATACTTCATTGCTTATGACCCTCTTGATGGTTCATCCTTAGTAGACGTAAACCTTAGCGTTGGTTCAATCTTTGGAATTTATGAAAACAAATTTGGTACGGCACATATGGTTGCAGCCTGTTATGTTATTTATGGTCCACGCGTTGAAATGGTGTTTTCTCAAAATAAAACAAAATTGTATCTTCTTCAAGCTGGTGAGTTTGAATTTGTTAAAGAGATTAGACTCAAAGAAAAAGGTAACCTCAATGCTCCTGGTGGAACGCAAAAAAATTGGATGCCTTTTCATAAAGAGCTAGTTGATAGTTTTTTTGCTGAGGGTTATCGTCTTCGCTACTCTGGTGGTATGGTTCCTGACTTACACCAGATTTTACTCAAAGGTGGTGGATTGTTTTCTTATCCTGGAACCTCAGATAGACCAGAAGGTAAGCTACGACGTCTGTTTGAAGTTTTTCCATTTGCTTTTATTTACGAAAAATCAGGTGGTGGAGCGATAGATGGTCATAAAGACTTAATGAGCTTAGGACATGCACATATCCATGATACAGCTGTATGTTTTTTTGGTTCTAAATATGAAATAGCTAGAGTAAAGAAAGTTTATGCAGCAAATTCCTAAACCAGATAAGTTTGAAGAGCGCCTTTTAGGAGTTTTAGAGACCTTACAAGATTGCCAAGTAAAGCAAGGTGTAAAAACTTGCAGTGACTGCAAACACTTTTTGTCATGTGATTTACGAACTGATTATATAAAATCAGTCTATAACAGTATGTCTAAGGGCGATACTGGCGGATTTGAATTTTAACAAAAAATAAGGATTATTTTTAAATGAGTAAATATATAACAACACCCATATACTATGTGAACGGTGAAGCACATATTGGACACGCTTACACCACTTTTATTGCAGATACACTAACAAGATACGAAAGACTCAAGGGCGAAAATACTTATTTTTTAACGGGAACAGATGAACACGGTCAAAAAATAGAAGAATCAGCACAAAAAAACAACAAACCTACGCAGGAATTTGTTGATGAAATTTCTACTACCTTTAAAAAACTTTGGGATGAGTTTGACATATCTTATGATAAGTTTATTAGAACTACTGATGAAGACCATAAGGCTGGTGTACAAAAAGCATTTCTTGCAATGCACGCTAAAGGCGATATATACAAAGATTTTTATGAGGGTCATTACTGTGTAAGTTGTGAAACTTTCTTTCCAGAGACGCAGTTAATTGATGGTGAATTTTGTCCAGACTGTGGAAGAACTACAAGTATCATCAAAGAAGAAAGTTACTTCTTTAAACTTTCGGCTTATGAGGACAAACTTCTAAAACATTATGAAGAAAATCCAGACTTTATTCTTCCTCGCTCTCGTGCAAACGAAGTTATAAACTTTGTTAAGGGTGGGTTACGTGACCTTTCAGTTACTAGAACATCATTTACCTGGGGTGTGAAAATGCCAAAAAGTTTAAATGATGATAAGCATGTTATGTATGTATGGCTTGACGCCCTACTCAACTATGTTACAGCCTTAGGTTATGGAAAAGATGACGCAAATATGGATTTCTTTCCTGCAAGCATACACTTTGTTGGCAAAGATATCTTAAGGTTCCATGCAATTTACTGGCCTGCATTTTTAATGAGTTTAGACTTACCCTTACCTAAAACTATTGGTGCTCATGGTTGGTGGACGAGAGATGGCGAAAAAATGTCTAAGTCTAAGGGAAATGTTATTGCACCAAAAGAAGTTGCAGATGCGTATGGAGTTGAAAATCTAAGATACTTTATGCTTAGAGAAGTTCCATTTGGTCAAGATGGTGATTTTTCTCAACGTGCGTTCATTGATAGGATTAACTCAGAACTTAGTAATGACTTAGGTAATCTTCTTAATAGAATCATAGGAATGAGTGGTAAATACTCCCAATATAAAATAGACAGTGTAGATGTCCAAAAATATCATGCTAAAGAGTTAGATGCTATGAACGAGGCACTTGCAAACCTTGATGGATTTATGAGTAATTTACAAACACATAGATACCTAGAAGAACTTTGGAAGCTTTTTGCCATTGGAAATGGTGCTATTACTGGCTATGAGCCTTGGGCAAGAATGAAAGAAGGGAGAGAGGATGAAGCATTAGCTACTGTTGGGCTTGTTGCAAATATTTTAGCAAAAGCTGCAATTATGCTCTCTCCTGTTATGCCTAAGACTACAGCAATAATCGCAGATGCACTTGGTTTTGAGATAAATAATCAAAGCTACAAAGCGCTTGTTTTAGGGGAAAATTTATTAAAAGTATTTAATATCAAAAAAGTTCCCCCACTTTTTCCTCGAGTTGATGAACCCTTAATACCAGAAGCTCCAATAACAAAACCAAATGCTTCAAAAGAAGAGAAAAAAGAACACACTCTAAGTAAAAAAGAGGATGATAACCTAATCGAGATTGGTCAATTTTTCGAAACATCACTCAAGGTTGGTCAAGTTGTTGCTGCTGAAGAAGTTCCTAAAAGTAAAAAACTTCTAAAATTACAAGTTGACTTAGGTGAAGGTACTGAGCGCCAAGTTGTAGCTGGAATCAAAGAATTTTATAGTGCAGAATCTCTCATCGGTACTCAGGTATGTGTTGTTGCTAACCTTAAACCTGCAAAACTGATGGGAATGGTGTCAGAGGGAATGTTACTTGCAGCTAAGGATGAAGATGGCTTATGCTTAATCCGACCAGAAAAATCTAAAAAGGCAGGCACACCGATTGGATGAGACTTGAAAATATTCTTGCACTTACAGATGGAAAGCTTATAAATGATCCATTTGTAAAAAATTTTAAAAATATTATTTTTGAATCAAAAGATATTAAAAGGGGTGACCTTTTTATCGCATTTGACGAAACAATGATAGAAGATGCAATATTTAATGGCGCCTATGGTGTAATTTTTGACAAGCCTACACAAATAACAGATACAGAAATAGCCTGGATTAAAGTTTCTGCTTGTGAAAATGCCTTAAAAAAGATACTTCGTTTTATGCTCATAGAAAAAGACCTTCTCATTTATGAATGTAATGAGATTGTCTTGAATCTTTCCCTTCAAGTTATTACTGATCCAAACTTTATTCCCGTGCATGGAAGCATAAGGGAGGTATATTCACAACTTTTACCAATAGAAAAAAAATCAATATTATTATTCTCCCCGACCTTATGTGATTCTACTTTTTTTACAGATGTCAAAAAAATATCTACAAATACTAGAGATAAAATAACTATGATGGAGCAAACTTTATTTGAGACATCTTTCATTTACGATAATATATTTTATGAAAGACAACTTATATCTCCATTTTTCATGCCCTACTTAGAAGAACTATTACATTTATATAAAAGTTTAGGGATAAACTTTAGACTAAGAAAATTTTCGCAAATGAAGTACTTTGAAGCAGTATTTATAAGTAAGAAATTTGAAATTAAAGAGTTTGGAACAAGTGATAAAGTCTTAATATTTGAAAAACACACAGATTTAATCGAGAATGAAATAGCATTTTTACAAAAAAATGCTTCTTGGGCAAACCTAATGTATCTCCTCCCAAATAGTGATAAAGAGAAATACACTCAGTGTAATAACATTTATACATATAAAAATGAAAAAGATATTTTCAATATCTTACAGAATAATAATTTTCATTTTGCTTTGATTGTTGGAAAAGATAAATCCATACTCCACAAACCTATGAATAACCAAGCACAATTAATAATGGAGTTTTAAAGCATGCCTATGAACCGTAGAGATTTTCTAACAACAACAACGCTCACATCCACGGCTTTAGTCTTAGGAGGCTGTAATGAGAGTAATAGACAGGCAATAGATTATTCAAAGCATCCAAAAAAGAAGACTGAGCAAAAAAGAGTAAATATAAATAAGGCGAAGAAGACAGTTATCAAATTAGCTACAAGTTGGCCCGCACATTTTCCTATTATGGGAATTGGCGTTGAAAGGTTTGCACAAAGGATTAAAGATATTAGTGGNGGTAGTNTNGAGATAAAAATTTATCCTAAAAATACTCTTCTNCCAGCATTAGCAGTTTTTGATGCCTGTTCCAGCGGACAGATTGATGCTTTTCATTCTGGACCTTATTATTGGAANGGGAAAAACTCTGCTTTTTCNCTTTACAGCGGTATGCCTTTTGGTTTCACAGCAGANGAAATAAATTCATGGATGCTTTTTGGAGGTGGACTTGAACTTTGGAGAGAGCAATACAGTAAATATAACCTCTATCCTTTTATGGGCGGAAATACAAATATACAAATGGGTGGATGGTTTAAAAAACCTATAAAGTCTTTAGAAGATATGAAAGGTCTCAAAATGCGAATTCCAGGACTAGGAGGGGAAGTATTCTCTAAAATGGGTGTGAATCCTATTCTTTTACCTGCAGGTGAGATATATACATCCTTAGAGCGTGGCGTCATAGATGCAACTGAATGGGTNGGTCCAGCGCTAGATATTAAGATGGGNTTTTANAAGGTAGCTCCTTATTATTANTCTGGTTGGCATGAACCNGGCTCNATNTTAGANNTAACATTTAATAAAAATATGTGGAGTANANTAGCTGANGANCANAAGNNNATGATAGAAGTNTCTTCGAGTGAGATGAATTCAAATATGACCTATGAATTTCATGCACANAATATTCAAGCCTTACAGAAATTAAAANATTTAGATATTACTATNATGCAGTATCCACAAGACGTAATAAAAGCTGGGAAAATAGCCTTAGACGATGTAGTTAATGAACTCTCTAGTAAAAACAAAGACTTTGCCTCTGTCTACACTTCTATAGAAAAACACTTAAAACTCTCCAAAGAGTGGAGTAATATAAGCTTACGTTATTTTCTAAACCAAAGGTAAGTGCATGAAATATAATTTGATAAAAGCACTTTTAACTTTTTTACTTGCTCAAGGTATACTCTTCGCATCTTTTACTGGTGTTGTTATCGATAAGACTACACTAAAGCCCATAGATGGAGCTATCGTTAGTGATTCTTCTCATACGATACACAGTGACGAGGAAGGGAACTTTTTTTTACATACCAGAGAGAGTAAGGCTTTTATTAAAGCCTATGGTTACAGGGCATTGGCACTAAAAGAAAATGAAAACAAAATGGAGTATGCCTTAGAACCTATTACCGTTAAAGCACTTTATCTTAGTTTTTGGGGAGCAAGCGGAAACTCTAAAACGATGAAAAAACTTTTAAAGATAATAGATGAAAGAGAAGTGAATGCAATCGTAGTCGATGTTAAGAATGAATACGGTTCAACACTTTATAAGACATCTTTCAAGCAAGCCAATAGTTACGGCGCACATAAAAAACGTACAAATAGAAATATCAAAAAATTTATGAAGCTTTTGAAATCAAAAAATATTTATACAATAGCTAGAATAGTAACTTTTAAAGATGAAATCCAAGCCTCAAAAAATCCTCACTATGCTATTAAAAATACTAAAGGTGAAATTTGGAGAAACCATGACAACATGGCTTGGGTTGATCCTTATGACATAAGGAGTCATGCGTATACAATTCGTATTGCCGAAGAAGCTGCAAAAGTAGGTTTTGATGAAATTAACTTTGACTACATTCGTTTTCCTGCGAAATCAGATTTACAATTTTCACAAAAAAACACACAAAAAAATAGAATTAAAGCTATATCTACCTTTTTAGATTCTGCACAATCTCGTTTAAAAAAATATGGCGTTTACATCTCTGTTGATACTTATGGAAATATTCTATGGACAAAAGAAGGTGACAATAATATAGGGCAAACTGTGAAAAGTTTAGCAGAGCATGCAGACTATTTAGCACCAATGCTTTACCCATCAGGCTTTGCACGAGGTTCATTTGGAAAGAAAAATCCATCTTCACATCCTTTTATCGTGATTTATAGAAGTATTAAGCATGTGAAAAATATTATACACCCTTCAAGAATTCGCCCTTGGCTGCAGTATTTTAGAGATTATGCACACACAAGACGTCCTTATAAAAAATTTGAGATAACAGAGCAGATAAGAGCTGCTGAGAGAATGCACACAAATGGTTGGATGATGTGGTCACCATCAAGTAAATACCATATGAATTATTTTAAAAAATAGCTATTCTTGTACTTTTTAATTCATCTCTATAACGTGAGGCATGAGGAAGATAAGAATCAACAAGTGCATGAAAATTTACAGAATGATTCATATACTTCAAATGTGCTAACTCATGTACTATCACATAGTCAATGAAATCTTTTTTTATTTTTATAAGTTCGGTATTAAAAGATAATACTTTTTGTGAACTACAACTTCCCCATCGTCTTTTCATTTTTCTATATTTAATTTCTTGATAACTGAAGTCCATGATTTTAGCAAAGTACTCTACTCTAGGAGTGATATACTCTAAAGCCTTTTGTTTATAAAAAATATCGTAATATTTAAGAGTTTTTTCTTTAGAATTTATTTTTGATTTTTCTAATTTTATTCGTAAAGAACTTGCTTCTAGAGTGTCTATAGAATATATCTCTCCAAAAAGTATCACTTCATCTTCTAGCTTTATTTTAAGGGGTGGATTGTTTTGTATTTTAACTAACTGTTTATCTATCCATTTTTTTTTTGATTGGAGAAGTTCGTACACAAATGCTTTACTTACTCTTGGTGTTTTGAGTAAAATCTCAGATTCAGATGTGATATTTATATAACTATGTTTTAACTTTTTATTTACTGTATGGTGTATGATTAAATCTTCAAATGCAAGTTCATTCATAGCTTATAGGGTCACGAACTCCAGCTAACTTAAAGCCCTTAAGCCGAAGCCTACAGCTATCACAAACTCCACAAGCCTTCTCTTCGTTTTTATAGCAACTCCATGTTAATTCTAACGGAACATTGAAACGCAGAGAAGTTTGCACGATTTGTGATTTTTGTAGATTTACTAAGGGCATATGTATTTTTATATTTGTATCATCTCTTGTACCAAGGTTGATACTCTCCTCCATACTTTTTATGTAAGTCTGCCTACAATCTGGATAACCACTACCATCTTCTTCCACCACACCAATACTTATGGCACTCGCACCCTCTTTCTCTGCAATTGCCGCAGACATACTTAAAAAAATACCGTTACGAAAGGGAACGTAGGTAATTGGTACACCCTCTTCTATTCCGCCAGTGGGTACATCAATACTGTCATCCGTTAAGGCAGAAGCTCCAAGTTGTTTAAAAAAATCTAGGTCTAAAACATACTTTTTTTCTATACCCAAACCACTACATATATCTTCAAAGCATTGAAGTTCTTTATTTTGTGTTCTTTGGTTGTAGTTAAAATGAACGGCTATAATTTCATAACCTTCATTTTGCATCATGTATGCACTGAGTGTAGAATCCATTCCGCCACTCATAACACATACTGCTTTTTTTATCTTTGTATTTTCCATAAAAAGATTTTAACATAAGAAAGGTTTTTTACTAAGCCTTGTTTGATATAATAATACTTATGATTGAACTTGACAATAAAACTTCTCTAAAATTAAATGAACAACTTCTTAATGATATAGCTACTTTATTTACCAGTAAAGAAATAGAATTAATTATTACAAGTGAAGATGAAATCCAGGAGATAAATAAGACTCATAGAGGCGTTAATGCACCTACGGATGTGTTAAGCTTCCCTTATCAGCAAATGCCAATGTCTCCACTTGGCAGTATTGTTATTTCCTCACAACACGTAAAGAAGAGTGCAAAAAAGTTTGGACACACGGAGTCTGATGAAGGCACACTTCTTTTTATTCACGGATTATTACATCTTCTTGGTTTTGACCATGAAGTTGATAATGGAGAAATGCGAGAAGAAGAAACAGAACTCATAGAGAAGTTTAATTTGCCAAAAAGTTTAATAGTAAGAACACAAGAAGAAGGATAAAAATGGATTTTATAATTTTTATAGTTGCTATGTCAGCTTTAATATACGGAGCNGANTTTATAATAAAAGANTCAGAAAGAATAGCCCTACACTTTAAAATATCACACTTTGTTATTGGTGCAACACTTATTGCATTTGGNACNTCATTACCAGAGATGGCNGCATCTATGATGGCATCAANTCAAGGTAAAAGTGATATGGCNGTNGCTAATGTNGTTGGAAGNGTTATTTTTAACATTNCNCTTGTTTTAGGTCTTGTTTTTATGATTGCAAAAACTATGAATCCTTCGAGAAACTTATTTGCCNAAGANAGNGCTTGGGTAGTNGTTCCTGTTATTATGTTTTTTATTATGATTGANGACGGAGTNATTGGGCGTGTTGATGGNTTACTTTACCTCTTATTGATGGTTTCATTTTTAGTNTACTTATTCACAGATGCTAAAGATGATTTNGCAGGNGAAGTTGACGATTCTTTATCATCCCANAAATTTAACTGGACTAAAACAATTATACTTCTTTTGATAGGNTTTNCNCTCACAATAGCTGGNGCAANCTTTGTAATAGAGAGCGGTACCAGCATNGCAAGAGANTTTGGTATAAGNGAGTGGANTATTGGAATATTTTTAATNTCTTTAGGTACNTCACTNCCAGAACTTGTTGTATCCTTGGTTGCTGTAAAAAAAGGGAATGCTGAGATGAGTATAGGAAATATTATCGGATCAAATGTCGCTAATTTTTCTATGGTACTCGGAGCAGCTTCACTTATTAATCCACTTACAGTTGATTTAGCAAAAAATAGTTTTGATATGATGATAATGGTTGCAGCCTCTGCAAGTTTAGTGTTTATTCTTGCAAACAAACTTTATAATAAGGCCGGTGCTATCTTTCTTTTAATAATTTTAGGATTGTTTATTCAAAATGCGTTAGCTTAATGTTTTAGCACAGCATTAAAGCTGTGCTTACTTTACATACTTCTTATCTATATATTCCATTTCTACTAGCTTATTGTAAATGTCCGATACAATTTTTCCAGCAGCAGCACCACCGTGTCCACCATGTTCCACTAAAACCATAACAATGTACTTAGGTTTCTCATAAGGACCGTAGGATGTAAACCAAGCATGAGAACGATTGTAGTAAGCTATCTCATGCTCCATTCTTCTTTTTTTAATATCTTGCTTGATGGCAATAACCTGTGCCGTTCCTGTTTTTCCTGCAATAACTATTTTAGAACTTAAATATTGCATTGCTGTTCCTTGAGGATAGTTACATACCTCATACATTGCCTGTTGTATTATTGGGAGTTTTTCTTTTTCTTTTTCATTTAAAACATCTTTAATTTGTATCTTGTACTTTTGCTGACCAATGTATTTTGCAAAGTGAGGCGTGGGAAGTTTCCCAGTTGCCATGAGGGCTGTATATTGCGCTATCTGAAGAGGAGTTACTAAAAAATCACCCTGACCTATTGAAGTATTGGCAGTTTCTCCTAAGCTCCATATACGGTTATATTTTTTCATTTTCCAAGCACGTGATGGCACAATACCAATAAATTCATTTGGTAAATCAACACCTGTTTTACTACCAAGACCATACCTTATAAGACCTTCACTCATTTTTTTGTTGCCTACAATCATACTACCCTTATAAAAATAATCATCACAGCTCTCTCTTACTGCTTTTATAATACTTGTCTTTTTATGTCCTTTTTTCTTCCAGCATCGAAAAACTCTTCCTCCAAGTGGAAGGTGAGACTTACACGTGAAAGACCACTTCTCTGTTAAATCTGTTGTTATATATAAAAGCCCTAGTCCCGTTTTTATTGCCGAACCTGGGGGATAAAGACCATTTACAAGCTTGTTTGTAAATGGATGTTCAATATCCTCTGCAAGATTATTATATACAGCATGTGACATGCCTGATACAAAAAGGTTTAAGTCATAGGTTGGATAACTACTTGCTGAGAGAATCGAACCATTTATATCCATAACAACAACAGCACCTGCCTTATGCTCAAAAAGACTAGCAATATATTTTTGTAATTCTATATCAAGCTCAAGGATTAGCTTTCTATGTTCCTCGGCATTTTGACGTGAAAG
>JAESSH010000060.1 GCA_016764205.1 Sulfurimonas sp. | reverse complement strand
GATGAAGCAGAGATTCAAGAACTTGATTCTCCAAAAAAAATTATGAGAATAAAGAAGGATGTTATAATCCAAGAAGGTGAAAAGTATGTAAAATTATCTCCTTCTCCTGATTTAAAATATGATTTTAGAATTAAATTTCCGCATCCAGCTATACAGAGTCAAGATTATGTTCTTGAATTTACAAAAGAGAGTTATAAAAATGAAATAGCGAGGGCTAGGACATTTGGTTTTCTTCATGAGGTGCAGTATTTACGTTCAAAAGGATTAGCGCTTGGTGGTTCTTTAGAAAATGCAATTGTTCTTGATGAGAAAAAAGTTTTAAATCCAGAAGGTTTACGATTTCCAGATGAATTTGTTCGACATAAAATTTTAGATGCTATTGGAGATATGTCTCTTATAGGGATGAACTTTGTTGGAAATTATGAGGCATTAGCCGGAAGTCATGACTTAAATCATAAACTAACATTAGAACTTTTAAAAGATGCTGATAATTATGAGGTTATTGAACTCGTTGGTGAAAAGACTGCAGAACTAGAAAAAGCGTATGCATAAAAAAGTAGATGTGCTCGTTATAGCACTCTCTTCTCCAATCCAAATTGGGATTTATGTAAACAATACTTTACTAGAGACAATAGCCTCAGAAAAAAAAAGTTCTGATATCTTACCTTTTCTTTTTAAAGATATTTTACAAAGATATGAGCTTGAAAAACTCTTTTATGTAAAGGGACCAGGTAGCTTTATGGCTATTAAAGTTTCTTATATTTTTTTAAAGTCGATAAGTATTTTAAAGAAAATCCCGCTTTTTGCAACAGATGCCTTTTATTTTAATAAAAATGAGCCAATAAAAGCCATTGGAAAGTTATGTTTTGTTAAAATGGGCACAGAAATAGAAACTCAAAAGTTAGTAAATGTACCTAGTGGTAAGTTTATACTTCCAAATGTACTTGATTATAATGAGTTTAGTAAAATAACAACACCCCTTTACTCAATAGGTGCTGTTGGCTAGGATAGTAATGATTATAAGCGTACCAGCTACAAGTGCCAACCTTGGACCAGGTTTTGATTCCTTAGGTTTAGCAGTAGACTTGAGAAACCGTGTTGAGTTTCATCCGTCGAAATTTTTTAGTGTTGCTACTAAAGGAGAAGGTGAAAATAATCCACGTCTAAAAGGAAATAACCTTTTTTTTAGTATTTTTAATGAGCATTATTCTCGTCTTACAAAGAAAAAACAAAATTTTAAGTTTACTTTTTATAACTCTATTCCTATGTCTCGAGGACTTGGATCTTCATCAGCTGTTATCGTTTGCGCAATAGCCTCGGCACATGAAGCTGCAGGTATTAGAGTTTCTAAAAGAAGAATATTAAACCATGCCTTAGTATACGAACCACATCCAGATAATATTACTCCCGCAGTGATGGGTGGATTTAATGCAGCCACTGTAGAAAAAAATAAGGTATTTTCACAAAAAAAGCATCTTCCTGATTACATTAAGGCTATTGTTGTAATTCCAAATAAGCAAATGAATACAGCAAGAGGAAGGCTTTTGCTTCCTAAATCATACTCGAAGGAAAATGCTACTTACAACTTATCTCATACAGCATTATGTGTTGCTGCTTTTTTTAATGAAGATTGGGAAATGTTAAAGTTGGCATCCCAAGATAGGTTTCATCAAAAAGCAAGAATGAAAACCTTACCAGAATTATTCTCTGTTCAAAAAATTGCATATGAAAGCGGAGCCCTTATGAGCACGCTTTCAGGCAGTGGTTCTACATTTTTTTCAATGGCGTATGATGAAGACACNAGTACTATNGCAAACAAGTTAAGTCAAAAATTCCCAGANTTTTTNGTNAGAATTTTAAACTTTGATAATAATGGATTGATAATAGAGAAATAAACTCTATTAAATCAAGTAAGTTTTAGATATAATGGCGAAAAAAAATCATCTAGTTATAAGAATGTGTATCTCTTGTAGAGAGAGGCAAGCGAAAAAGCTTTTGGTGAGACTTCAATATAATGAAGGCTCTCTAAAAGCTTTTAATAAAAACGGAAGAAGTTTTTATATATGTAAGCTTTGCATAGATAATGAACGACAAGTTACAAAATCGCTTATGCGTCAATGCAAAAGTGGTAAAAAAGATGAATTGATAAACAGACTAAAGGAGATCATCACTGATGACAGAAAAAGTTAAAGTAAGTGAGATAGCAGCAGAATTAGGAATAACTTCAAAAGATGTTCTAAAAAAAGCTTTAGATTTAAATATAGAAGCANAAGCAGCAAACTCTTCAGTAACAATGGAAGATGCCGATAATTTANTGAAATTTATTATGAGTGGAGAAACAAAAAATGCTTCAAAACCTGAAACGATAGAAGTTGAAGAAAAAGCAAAAGAAGTTCAAACACAAAGTGATGATGTNACTAAAGAAGTAAAANATGAAGAANCTAAAAAGAATCAAGATGAAACTGCAAAGGTGTCTACTCCAGTAGAAGAAAAACCAAAGCTAGGAAAAATTTCTTCTACCTTACTTAAAACTAGTATTGCTCCTAANATTAAAANNTCTGGTNTNAAAATTGTTAAAAAGAAAAAACCAAGAGTTGAAGAGAACTATTCTTTACCAGCAAAACAAGCATCTGTATCTTCATATGGAAAAATTAGTGCAGAAGTTTTAGCAGAATTAGCTCAAAAGAAAAAATCTAAATCTGGTTCATCTACTGCAAGAAAACAAGAACAAGGTACAAAAATAGATATATTTGGTGGGGCTATGACTGATGTATCTATGGATATGGATGACCAAGTAACCCTACTTGACCTTAATGCAACCGAAAGAGCACCTCTTCCAGTTGAAGAGCCAAGAAAGCCTCGTCCACCAAGACCAGCAGGTAGAAATGGAAATAAAAAGCAAGCACCTCGTGGAAGAAAAGTACGTAAAGATAAACGTAAAAAATATGCAAAAGCTACACAAGAAGAAGAGATTGTAACACATGTTGAAATTCCTGAAGATATTCGTGTTTATGAATTTGCTGAAGCACTTAAACGTCCAATATCTGATGTAATTAAGGTCCTTTTTGATCTTGGCATGATGATGACAAAAAATGACTTTCTTGGAAATGATGAGATTGAAATTCTTTCTGAAGAGTTTGATGTTGAAGTTACAATAATTGACCCCAAAGATGAATTTACACATGCCGAAGAAGATATTGAAGCAGATTCAGCAGCTACNNANAGAGCTCCAATTATTACTATTATGGGTCATGTTGATCATGGTAAAACTTCATTACTTGATGCGATTCGTAAGGCAAAAGTAACAGAGAGTGAAGCAGGTGGAATTACGCAACATATTGGTGCATATACTATTGAGCAAAACGGTAAAGCAATTACTTTTATTGATACTCCAGGTCATGCAGCATTCTCTCATATGCGTCAAAAAGGTACGGAGATTACAGATATTATTGTCATTGTGGTTGCAGCGGATGATGGCGTTAAACCTCAAACTCTCGAAGTTATTAAACTAGCAAAAGCATCAGGCGCTCCAATTATTGTAGCCTTAAATAAAATGGATAAAGAAACAGCACAACCAGATATGGTTAAGGGTCAAATGGCTGAGAATGGNATTAACCCAGTTGATTGGGGTGGGGATGTAGAGTTTATACCAGTTTCTGCAAAATCAGGTCTTGGTATTGATGACNTACTTGAAAATATTCTTACAACNGCTGATATTTTAGAACTTAAAGCAAANAAAAATGCTTTAGCAAAGGCAGCTGTTATTGANTCTTCACTTGAAAAAGGTCGTGGTNCAGTTGCTACNGTTATTGTTCAAAATGGTACGCTTAAGGTTGGAGATTATGTAGTTTGTGGTGCAGCTTATGGTCGTATTAAAGCGATGATAGATGAAAATAAAAAGCAAATTAAATCATTACTACCTTCACATACAGCAGTAATTGCAGGGCTTAATGAAGTTCCAAAATCTGGTGAAGTAATGATGGTTATGGAATCAGATAAAGAAGCAAAAGAGTTTGCACTTAAACGTCANGAATATGATAGACATAAAGAACTTTCAATCAGTACAAAATCATCTTTAGAAGATATGACAGCAATGATTGCAGAAGGGAAACTTAAATCTCTTAAAGTTGTTCTTAAAACTGATGTTCATGGTACGCTTGAGGCTATTAAATCATCAATTACAGCACTGAGAAATGATGAAGTTAAAGTAAATATTATCTCTTCTAGTGTGGGTGGAATAACAGAAAGTGATGTAGAACTTGTAAATAATTCAGAGAACTGTGTATTACTAGGATTTAATGTTCGCCCAACAGGTACAGTTAAAGCATCCGCAAAACAAAAAGGTGTAGAGATTAAGACATACTCTATTATCTACCAACTTATTGATGATATTACTGGAATGCTAACGGGTATGATGTCTCCAAAATACACTGAAGAAAATACTGGTCAAGCAGAAGTTAAAGAAGTATTTAAAATTCCTAAAGGTCTTGTTGCTGGTTGTGTTGTTGTTGATGGAAGACTTATCCGTGGTGGT
Source organism: Sulfurimonas sp. (assembly GCA_016764205.1). The sequence goes on along the minus strand of JAESSH010000060.1, from coordinate 14,758 downwards.
ATGGTACGTGTTATTCGTGAGGGTGTTGTTCATTATGAAGGTGAACTTACATCTCTTAAACGTTTTAAAGATGATGTTGATGAAATTGGTAATGGATATGAATGTGGTGTAGTTATTAGTGGTTATGACGATGTTATACCTGGCGATGTGCTTGAAACATTCAGAAAAGTTGAGCAAAAAGTATCACTATAACAATACAAAAATGAGCAAAGCTAATTTTTATACAGGGATATACTATCCCTCAGACCCTCTAAAGCTACTAACATAAATGTTAGAGAAAAAAAGGATGATGTAACTGATGACAGAAGCGCAAATAAAACTCAAANGAACAGAGTCAATTCTTGGTGAGTTGACTTCTCAAGCTCTTGGGTCTATGAATGATAAACGACTTCACGACTTGACTATTCTTGAAGTTAAATGTTCTCGTGGTAAGAGTGATGCTAAGGTTTATATAGATCCTGCTTCATTTAGCGAACAAGAGAAGCGAGATTATCTCAAACTTCTTCGTAAAGCCCGTCCTATTATTGAAACATATTGTTTAAAAGATCAGGGCTGGTATAGATGTCCTACCTTTACATTTGAATTTGATGAACATTTGAAAACGGCTCAAAATATTGATGACTTATTTAAAAAAATAGCAAAAGACAAGGGAGAAGACTAGTGTCATTACAAAGCGATATAAACTCACTCGTTAAATCTGTTAATTTGGAACTTTATGATGTTAGCATTGTAAATGAAGGAGATGAAACAATTTACCGTGTTAGTGTGATTTCTACTGANATTACGGATGGTAAACGTGCCGGAATGTCNTTAGANTCTTGCGTTGAACTTACACATATGATTTCACCTCTTTTAGATGTNACTCCTCCAGTATCAGGAGACTATAGACTTGAAGTTGGTAGTCCAGGGATAGAAAGACAGATTACTACNATAAANCACTTCAANTTAAGTATTGGTGAAAAAGTTTCGATTTTAGCGCAAGNAAAANTAAAATACAGAGGTACTTTACTNAAGGTTGATGGTTCAAAGCTTTTTATTGANATTCAAAATGAAACGATAGAAGTTGAATTTAATGACGTTATTAAAGCAAAAACCTACTTTGAATGGTAGATGAAAATAGATAATAATTTCTTTATGAGCCTTGCTCTTAAAGAGGCTTGGAAATATCAAGGATTAACATATCCAAACCCAGCAGTAGGTTGTACAGTTGTTGGGCAAAACGGTGAAATTTTAGCAGTTGAAGCACATCATTATGCTGGTGGAGCTCACGCTGAAGTGAAAGCTCTTAAGGCAGCATACTTTAAACTGACCAATGACAGCACTATTTTGAGCTTAGATATGTCAGCAGATATTCATAGCTACCTTATAAAAAATGCAAATTTTACAAATATCTCACTTTATACTACACTTGAACCATGCTCTCACATAGGTAAAACCCCGTCTTGTGCTAATCTAATCATCTCTTTAGGTATAAAACGTGTCTATGTTGGTAGTTGTGATTTTAACCTTAAAGCTTCAAAAGGAAATCAGAGACTATTAGAATCTGGTGCGGAAGTAACAAGAAATATTTTACACGAAGAATGTGATGCTTTAGTGAAACCTTTTAGATTATGGAGCGACAAAAAATTCGTATTTTTCAAATGGGCACAAAGCTTAGATGGGAGTACAGATGGCTCTGCAATATCTTCTTTAGAATCAAGAAAAAATGTTCATGCTATGCGAAATGTTTGTGATCTACTGGTTATTGGTGGTAATACTGTCAGGCTCGATAGACCTACTTTAGATGCGAGGTTAGTTGATGGAAAAGCTCCTGATATTCTCATTATTTCAAGAGAAAAAGAGTTTGATACATCAATACCATTATTTAATGTAACTAAGAGAGAAGTATTTATTAGTGATAANTTTTCTCTTTGTGAAAAATATAAAAATATTATGATTGAGGGAGGCTCAAATATGTATGGCTTAACAAAAGAACTTGTTGATTATTCTCTCGTATATATTGCTCCAAAGTTTGCCCCAAGTAAGAGAATAAATACCTCTAGTTATAACTTTAAAATTTTAAACATCCTCCAAGAGAGTGAAGATATAATTATGTGGATGAAAAGGGAAGTATAATGCAAAAACAAGAAAAAATNGTTTCNATGTTTGATGATATTGCTCCAACTTATGACAGGGCAAACCGTGTAATGAGTATGGGTATTGATAAATCTTGGAGACGTAAAGCTTGTGATTTATCGTATAAATTTTATGATAAAAATACTATAGAGACAATTGTCGATATTGCTTGTGGAACAGGNGATATGATGGANTTTTGGAGTNCATGTGCTAANAANTCAGNNNTTANTATTAAAAANATAATTGGAGTTGATCCNTCAATTGGAATGCTTGATGTTGCTAAAAATAAATATCCTAAGTTTGAGTATCATATTGCTAAAGCNACAGAGATACCTTTNGAAGACTCNAGCAGTGATATTCTTAGCATCACCTATGGTATAAGGAATGTTGTCCAGAGAAAAGAAGCACTGGATGAGTTTAATAGAGTATTAAAGAAAGATGGACTCCTTGTTATCTTAGAGTTTATGAAAAATGAAAATCCTTCGTTTTTGGGACGAGTAAGAGATTTTTATATGAATAAAATCTTACCAAAGGTTGGTGGAGTAATTTCTAATAATTTAGAAGCATATGAGTATCTACCAAACTCAATACAAGACTTTTCAACTGTAAAAAATATGCAAGATGAATTGGAAAATGCTGGGTTTGAGATGCTTTATACACAAAGTTTCTCGATGGATATATCTACCCTTCTTATTGCGAGAAAAAAATAAGTGTTAGTCTTTTAATTCTTCTTCAAAGCAAATTTCTTTGGCGACATACCAATCTGCGATAGCTTGATCATTGTATTGATACTCTCTTTGTTCTAAAGGAATNACACTATTTCTAATTTTTGAACGAATAATTCCNAGNACTATAAATGAAAGTAAAAAAACTGCNCCTCCCATAAAGTAATCATAAAAATACCATGTAAGTATTNCNAAAANAAAGATACTATATTGTAAAAAANANCGTAGAAGCAAAGAAANTAGTTTNCANTTCTTAGAATGTAGTTTTGGNGTTACTTCTATTAAATTTATATAATTATCTTTCATTNAATGATTATAACTAAATTTATTGTGNAGTTTATCAAGATTATNAGTCAAACTTTAGTCTAAGAGACTAAGAAAGCTTTAGCTTATTCTAAGTTATTTACAATTTTTAGCTATACTTCCAAAAACTATTAAGGATACTTACAATGGCAAAACATCAGTTTCAGACGGAAGCAAATCAAATATTANATCTTATGATTCACTCACTTTANTCAAACAAAGAAATATTTATTCGTGAACTCGTATCAAATGCTTCGGATGCNCTTGATAAGTTAAATATGTTAGTCTTAACGCAAGCAGATTATAAAGATATTACATTTTTACCACGTATCGATATTGTCATTAATAAAGAAGCAAACACTTTAACAATTCGTGATACTGGTATTGGTATGGACGAAGAAGATTTAATGAACAACCTTGGTACTATTGCTAAATCTGGTACAAAAGCATTTTTAGACAACCTGAGTGGTGATCAAAAAGAAGATTCTAACCTTATTGGTCAGTTTGGTGTTGGTTTTTATGCTTGTTTTATGGTTGCTGACAAGGTCGAAGTGACAACGAAAAAAGCGGGAGAAGATAAAGCACTCTTATGGACAAGTACTGGAAATGGTGAGTTTGAGATTGAAGATACGACTCAAGAAGGTCATGGTACGACAATCGTTATGCATCTTAAAAGTGAAGAAGATGAATTTTTAAAAGAACAAAGAATTGATACCATTGTTAAAAAATACTCAAACCATATTCCTTTTCCAATNTTTATGGATAAAGAAAAGTATATTGCTGCTGAGACAGATGATGAAGGCAAAGAAACTAAACCTTCAGGTACAGAAATAAATAATGAACAAATTAACCGTGCAAGCGCACTTTGGACCTTAGCTAAAAAAGATATTAGCGATGATGAATATAAAGATTTTTATAGCACAATTGGGCACTCAAGTGAAGAACCATTAACATGGATGCATAACAAATCTGAAGGTGCAATTGAATATACAACACTTTTTTATATTCCTTCAAAAGCTCCAATGGACTTATTCCGAGTAGATTATCAAACTGGTATCAAGCTTTATATCAATCGTGTGTTTATTACAGATGATGAAAAAGAATTAATGCCTGTGTATTTACGTTTTTTACGTGGTGTAATTGATTCTAAAGATTTACCATTAAATGTTTCTCGTGAAATATTACAATCAAATCCTACCATGGATAAAATAAGAAAAACATCTATNAAAAAAGTTCTTTCAGAGCTCTCTAAAATGGCTAAAAAAGATAAAGAAAAATACAATACTTTTTATACAGAGTTCGGTAATGTTTTAAAAGAGGGACTTTATAACGACTTAGACAATAGAGATAAAATTATTGAGTTAATGAAATTTAATACATTAAACTCTGATGAAAAAATAATGATTGAAGATTATGTTCAAAATGTTGATGAAGAGAAAAAAGAAATCTACTATATAACCGGTAATACGTCATTATCAATGTTAAAAGCTTCTCCAGCCTTAGAAAGATTTAAAGCCAAAGGAATTGATGTTTTAATACTCAATGAAGAGGTAGATACTATTGTTTTTCCAATGGTCACTGTTTATAAAGAGTACCAGTTTATTCCTGTCGCTGATGCTGAGTTTACAGATACTGAGGAAAATAAAGAAGAAGAAGAGAAAATTGCAGCCTCGTATGAAGGACTAGCAAAAGAATTTAAAGATGCCTTAGGTGATGCTGTTAAATCAGTAGAAACAACATCTGATTTAATTGACTCTCCCGTAGCTATTAGAGTAGATAAAGAAGGTACAGACTATATGATGGCTCAGATTATGAAACAAATGGGTCAAGGAGGAGATACTCCACCACCAGCACCAATTTTCCAGATTAATCCAAAACATGAACTTTTGATTAAACTTCGTGATTCGGTAGACCAAAATTTAATTAATGATGCAGCACACGTTCTTTTTGAGCAAGCAAAATTATTTGATGGACAAACATTAAGTGATCCGGCAAAATTTATAGAAAGATTAAATAGAATTATGGCAAAAGCTTTATAGTATTATGAGTGCTAGAGTAGCACTCATCTTTCTTGTGAAAAATTAAGCTTGCTAAAGTNTACNCATTAGGACAAAAAATGTTACATTNNTTNTATGGATACTAATATAAAGTATATAGACTTGTTNTTAAAAAGCAATAGNGAACAACAAATGTTGGAANATGCNAATGATATATCTAGNTCTATTTCTTTAAAAACNCTCAGTGNACTCAATATACACAATTATANNTACACTCCTNATATTGCAATTGAAGAACTNGGNATTGANTCGAGNTTAATAGAACAATTNGTNGACGATTACATNAATCAAATTATTAAGTCTTGCATNAGTTTTATTGAATACTTANGTGANTTNCAGGACTTGAAAATATATACAAATAATCTTGANTATACAATACTANGAGAACTTGCGCATAAAAATNTAGGGGTAGCTAAAAATCTTNGAATNATAGANTTACAAAANATTTTAGAAAAAATAATGACAGAAGATGATTTAGAATATCTTACAAAATGTGTGGAATGTTTATGTGCNAGAGGTATTTTGTTAAANCCTAAGCAGGCATATAANACNATNAGGCTTATCCAAGTGAAAGATACTTTNTAAAAAAAGTATTTATCTATTTTTAATGGCGTGCGATACTTGTTCAAGTTTTCCCTGAGGAAGTTTTTTATAAGCCATCTTTTCTTTCGCTGGTAATATAAAGGCAAGTAATATAAAAATAAAAGAAAATACAATTCCCGTTAATGATGCAAGAACCAGTTTTAATTTAAAATTATTCATAAGTTAATTATATCATGTTAATATTCTTTATGCGAAAAAACTTTTCTTTATTGATTTTATCCCTTTCTTTAAGTAGTATAGTAAGTGCAAAAGAACCTGTAATAGCTACTTTAGTAAATATTATTTCAAATGAAATACAAGACTATAAAATAGGAAATTATAAGTTTAGATGTCCACCTTATGGTGTGTATACACTCGAAGAACTTTTGAGAAACTCTAAGCCTGATTCAATGTGCAGAAGTTCAATACAGCAATTTTATAAAAAAGAACAAGCTTTACGCTACTACGCACAAAAAAAACTCCATGTCCAACAATCCTATAGTATGCTTTTTAAAGATGAAAAATGTATTGTTCATGTGGCAGGTAAAAAGACTTATTCAGAGTTTTTACTAGATCTTGGACTTGGGGTAAAAGTTCCTTCAAAGCTTGATGAAAGATACGATTCTTATTTTTTTAAGGCGCAAAGTAAAGCAAAAAATGCCAAGCGTGGTTTATGGAGTGTGGGGATTGCTAAAAAGTGTGCAACAAGTATAAAGAAGTAGTTTTATTTGTTGGTCATATAAATCCAAAATTCCTTATGTGTATGGCCTTTATTTAAAAAATAGATTTGTAGGATTGCTACACGATACAGGGTAATAAGCATTTTTGCATATGGAATGAGTAAACTTAGTCCAATAAGTATTGATTGTTGTTTATCACCCTTAGAACTAATCATTTCTTGCATACCAATATTTTTACTAAGATACATNCCAAAGAAAATTGAAAAAGAAAANTTCAAAAGTATTCCAAAAATTATATAGGCTANNAAATCCTGCTCNTTCATTCCAAATATCATATGTATCCTAAGTATTTATTTNTGTNATTTTAGCAAAAAAAACTTATTCATAAGCCTTAATTTTGTCTCTAGTATAGAAAGTTCCAAAAGGAATAAGAGAGGCAACAAAAAATAATATGTTCCATTTAAATTTCCATTTTGCTTCAATATATGCTGGAATCATTAAAAATACTAAACTTATAAATAATACTCCGTGGAGCATACCAACTATTTTTACAGCAATAGCCACTCCTAAGATGTACTTAAGAGGCATAGCAATAAAAAGGAGTATTAAATATGAGTATCCTTCAAGGGTGTTTATAATACCAAATCTTCGTACATTTTTGTTTATCATTTTTTATATTCCTTATAAAAGTTATTTAAAAGTATATAATAAAAAGTAACAATATAGTAATTTGAAAAATTTGCAAACACGCAAAAACTATTTTTAAACATCTTTATACTATAATCGGCAAAGAAATTATGACAAGAAGGTAATTATGGAAACTAACCTTATAATAGAGGGTTTTAAATTTATGGGATTAGGGATGGGAACGGTATTTCTATTTTTAATTGTATTGATAGGAAGCATGAATCTCATGTCAAGTATTGTTAATAGATTCTTCCCAGAACCACATCAGAATCCTGATGCTTCAATAAAAAAACAAGACAATAAAAAAGTTATTGCCGCTATAACGGCCGCAATAAACCATCATAGACAAGGATAAGATAAGCAATGGCCAAAAAATTTATAGATGTAATGGATACAAGTTTTAGAGATGGTTTCCAATCAGTATACGGTGGTCGTGTATTAATGAATGATTTTCTACCAGCTGTTGAAGCAGCTAAAACTGCAGGAATAAACCACTTTGAATTTGGTGGAGGTGCAAGATTTCAGTCTTTATATTTTTACTTACGTGAAGATGCATTTCTTATGATGGATAAATTTCGTAAAATTGTAGGACCTGATGCAAATCTCCAAACGCTTGCTCGTGGTGTAAACACTGTTATGCTTGATACTGGTTCAAAAGAACTTATTGATTTACATGCAAAATTATTTAAAAAACATGGTACAACAACAATTAGAAATTTTGATGCACTTAATGATGTTGAAAATCTTAAATACTCCGGTGAAAGAATTTCATATCATGGTTTAAAACATGAAATCGTTGTTACGATGATGGACTTACCACCTGGATGTCATGGCGCACATACAGTTGATTTTTATGAAAAAACATTAAGAGAAATTTTAGACAGTGGAATCCCTTATGATTCTATCTGTTTTAAAGATGCATCCGGTACATCAAACCCTCATAAAGTGTATGAAACTATTAAAATGGCAAGAGCTCTCGTTCCAGAAGGTACACATCTTCGTCTTCATACACATGAAACAGCTGGTGTGTCTGTATCTGCTTATATGGCAGCTCTTGAAGCTGGTGTCGATGGTATTGATATGGCAGCATCACCTGTGAGTGGTGGAACATCTCAACCAGATATTTTAACGATGCTTCATGCTACAAAAGGTCTTGACTTTGATCTTGGTGGTTTAGAAATAGCTAAAATACTTAGCTACGAGAAAGAACTTCAAGCCTGTCTTTCAGATTATTTTGTACCACCAGAAGCGACAATGGTTTCTCCAATCATTCCATTCTCACCAATGCCAGGTGGAGCATTAACTGCAAATACACAAATGATGAGAGATAATAATATTTTAGATAAGTTTCCAGAAGTGATTGCTGCTATGCAAGAGGTAGTTGAAAAAGGTGGTTATGGTACTTCTGTAACTCCAGTTTCTCAGTTTTATTTTCAACAAGCACTAAACAATGTTATGCAAGGACCTTGGAAAGCAATTGCTCCAGGATATGGAAGAATGGTTCTTGGTTATTTTGGTAAAACACCAGTTGCTCCAGATCCTGAAATTGTAAAAATTGCTTCAGAGAAGTTGAACTTAGCCCCAACTACGGAAAAGGCACTCGATTTAGCAAATAAAGATGAATCAAAATCTTTAAAAAACTGGATTGATAGATTAAAAGAAGAAGGTTTAGACATAACCGAAGAAAACATTTTTATTGCTGCGGCATGTCAAGATAAAGGTATCGCATTTTTAAAAGGTGATGGCGAGTTAAATGTACGTAAAATATCAGAAATGAAAACAGATTGTGAAGGAAGTTCAATGGGTAGTGGAAATTATACAGTAGTCGTAGATGGTCAAAAATTTAGTGTTCAGATTGCTGAAGGTGATGCTAATATTGAAGTAACAGCAGTAAATGGTGAAGCAGTAACTCCAATTGCTCAAGCATCGGGAGACGAGATAGAAATTAAAGCACTTCTTCCAGGCAATGTTTGGAAAATTGTTGCTAATCCTGGTCAGAGTATGAACGAGGGAGATGTAATTATGATTCTAGAATCTATGAAAATGGAAATTGATGTTGTTGCACCAAAAGCTGGAGTACTTCGATCAATTAATATCGCTACAAATGATAAGGTTGTAGAAGGTCAAGTTGTAGCAGTAATAGGATAATTATATGAATATATTTGTATTTAAACTAGTTCTCCTTACACTTTTTAGCTTTAATGCACTTCACGCAACAAGTTTAGCTGTGAGTGAAGTCTCTTCAACACACAAGGAAGAGACCTACCAGTCTCAGTCCTTTGGGGAAATGGTAACAGGATTTTTAGAATCAACAGGTGTAAATGCTTTTCTCAACCCTGATCCCAATGAACTTAGTTCACAGGGTGAAGAAATGAGTGATTTTCATAAGTCTTGGGGACGAGTACTTATGATTCTTGTTACTTTTTTTCTTTTTTGGTTAGCAATTAGAAAAGGGTTTGAGCCACTTTTACTTTTACCAATTGCATTTGGTGGCTTATTAGCAAATATACCAATTGCAGGTATTGCAGGAGAACATGGATTTTTGGGCGTAATTTATAATATGGGTTTAGCAAATGAGATGTTTCCTATACTTATNTTTATGGGTGTTGGAGCTATGACTGATTTTGGTCCGCTCCTTTCTAATCCNAANACNGCACTTCTTGGTGGAGCTGCNCAATTTGGTATTTTTGGAACNCTTGTTGGNGCAGTAGCNCTNACTCAATTTGGATTTGCAGANTTTACACTTCAGCAAGCTTCAGCTATTTCAATTATTGGTGGAGCNGATGGTCCGACATCTATTTTTATTGCAACAAAACTNGCTCCAGAACTTCTTGGTGCGATAGCNGTTGCCTCNTATTCATATATGGCAATGGTTCCAATNATTCANCCTCCAATTATGAAAGCCTTAACAACNNTAGAAGANAGAAAGATTAGAATGACGACCTTGCGTCATGTATCTCGTTTGGANAAANTAGTNTTTCCAATTATGGTANTNACNCTGGCNATTTTAGTTCTTCCTGCNGCAACACCATTAATNGGTGCATTCATGTTTGGTAACTTTTTAAAAGAATCTGGTGTAGTTGAACGTCTNAATGATACGCTTCAAAATTCACTGATTAATACAGTAACTATTTTCTTAGGTCTGGGTGTGGGATCAAAACTAGCAGCAAATGAATTCTTAGTTCCTGATACTATGTTTATTATGGCTCTAGGTATTGTGGCATTTTCTGTAGGTACTGCTTCAGGTGTGCTGATGGCTAAGGTTATGAATATGTTCCCTGGACATAAGGTNAACCCATTAATTGGNTCAGCTGGNGTATCCGCAGTTCCAATGGCNGCACGTGTATCGAACAAGGTTGGNATGGANTATGATAGATCTAACATGNTACTTATGCATGCCATGGGTCCAAATGTTGCGGGAGTTATAGGTTCAGCTGTAGCAGCGGGAGTTTTAATCTCTTTGTTTCAATAGNTTTAAGAGGCAAGAGCAAGGTNATTTTATTAGCTTGCCTCTTCTTCTTAAAGTTTAGATATTANTGAGCATTCATTATATCAATAATAAGCGGAATAATATTATGACTTTTCGTTTTTTCAACAAAACCATTTGCACCTAAAACTTCTGCTTCTCTTTTGTTATTATTTCCTGTCATTGAACTATTTACTATTATTGGAACATTTTCAAATAAGGTGTTTTCTTTTAGTTTTTGTATAACAGTAAAACCTGACATTTCTGGCATTTCAATATCTGTTATAATGGCAGGAATCATACTAGAATCTTCGAGTGATTCAATGTAATCAATAAGTTTTTTTCCATTATCAAACATTTTCATATTTATATTTGCTTTTTTAAAGATTTGCTTTAAGGCTGTTTGTGCTGTTCTGGAGTCTTCAGCTATAAGAATAGTACCATGCTTTAGTTTATCAGGTATTTGCATTTGGGCGAGGTTACTTAGATCTTCACTAACATCTACCATCGCNTGNGGAATAACAGTTGCAAGAAGTTTTTCATAGTCTAAAATAAGGCAAAGACTACCATCTTCNAGTCGTGTGTCATTCATAACAACACCATCGTCATTGAGTCTATAACTATCTGGAGCATGCATCTCNTTCCAGTTTTTCTTAATGACTCGATAAGCAGACATAATCCGTAGCCCAATAATGATACCATTAAAGTCACATATCAGNATATTTGANCTTTNAAGNTCTTCTTTTGTTAGGGTAGATCCAAGCCATAANGGAAGGTTTAAAATTGGAATTTGCATTCCACGAAGAATGATAGTTCCTTGAAGTAAAGNGTGTGAAGATGGTATCTGTGTTAGAAAATGATTCTTAGACTCTACAACTTCTCGTGTTTTAAAAACATTTATAGCGTAAAAAGCAGAACCCTTATTTTCGTTAATTCTAAAAACCAATAACTGAAGCTCATTATTCTTTGCTAGGTTAGTGGAAGCATCAACATTATCTAAAATAGACATAAACACCCTTTTNNATANATATAGTTCAATAGTACCCAAAATAAAATGAAATATGCTTNAATGTTAAGTGATNAGTTGGTAAAATAATACTCATTTTATTNAAAGGTATTTTNCATGAAATATGTATTTATGTTNGTTTTATTAAGTTCTTCTCTTTTTTGTAANGTNTATTANGCAAAAGTTGAGCCTTATGAAATTAGAAATATTTCATCNAATGTTGTAGGCTTAGTTCTTTTTATTGATGAAGATATGATTGGAAAAGTTTTGACATCATCNTCTTANTTAAAAATTGATTCTGANCTNGANAATAAAGAACTAAAATATATTAGAGATAAGTTANTTTATTTACAAANTACAGTNAAAATAAATAAAAAAGTNTTGAAAAANTTAGAAGANTTACTNNNTAAAAAAAGACTTAATTATGAAAAAATNAAATCNTTAAAGATTAAATCAGTAGTGGAAAAAGATAGAGAGTTTTATGACTTAGTAAGTAGTGAGAACCAGTCNTTAAGTACAAGTAAAGAGATACACAGTCTCAGTATTACAATAGCAGACTTAAAGTTACGTAAGGCACATTTAATGCGCTCTGTGCGGGATAAGAACCTCAAAGCTGAAGGATATATGCTTTATTCACTTGCAGTAAGGTCAGGACAGGTTGTTGGTATTGCTACTCCTCTTGCCCAAGTTGCTGATATTTCTCGAGCAAAATTAACACTGTTTCTTGATGAAGTAGATGTAAAAGATGCTAAAACTAAGAAAGTATATATTGATGGAAAATTAAGCCAATATAAGGTCTCTAGAGTCTTAAATGTAGCAGATTCAAAAAATATATCTAAGTACATGGCGCAGATTATTATTAAGTCGCCAAAGATATTTTCTAAACTAGTAAAGATTGAATTAAAGTAAGGGTGGACTTGAATGGGTAAGCAGTATAAGGTATTAAAAGAGAGTGATAAAGAGTTTATTAACAATCAAAAATTATTTTACATTGCAAGTTGTTCAGTCAATGATGTAAACCTTTCTCCTAAAGGTTACAAGAGTATCCACGTACTTAGCGATGATTCTTTAGTGTTTTTGGACTATCCAGCCAGTGGAAATAGAACGTATACAGATTATCTTAATGATGGAAAATTTACCTTACTTTTTAATGCTTACAGTGGAGCTGCAAAAATTTTGAGACTTTTTTGTAAGGCAAGTGTAGTGGAGAGAAAAAGTGAAGAATTTTGTCGTTACTTAGAGATATTTAATGAAAAAGAAAGTCTAGTAAGAAACTTTTTTATATTTAAAATATATGGAGTTGAATCAAGCTGCGGAGAAGCAATCCCTTACATGGAATATAAGGGGGAGAGAGACTCCCTAAAACAATGGGTAGTGAAAATGGATAGTAGTAATAAACTTGAAGCATATAAAAAGGCAAATGCTATACCACCTAATATGAAAGATATTTAAGATAGCAAAGATATAATTATAAAAAAATTGGAAAAATTATGAATACGCAAGAATTAGATAAAAAATATGTTTTACCTACATACGCAAGAGCTAATGTAGAATTTGTTAGTGGTGATAATGCAAGACTAACTGATAGCGATGGAAAAAAATATATTGATTTTACTTCTGGAATCGGTGTAGTAAGTGTAGGACATGCAAATAAAAGAGTAAATAATGCTATTTATGAGCAGATACAAAAGCTAACGCATACATCTAATCTTTATCACATCGCACCTCAGGTAAGAGCTGCTCAAAAAATAGTTGAGGCAAGTGGACTTGATATGCAATGCTTTTTTGCTAATAGTGGGGCTGAAGCAAATGAAGGTGCGATTAAAATTGCAAGAAAATTTGGTGAGATTAATGGTAAGGTGAAAAAGTATAAAATTATTACACTAAAACATTCATTTCATGGGCGCACAATTACAACAGTAAAAGCAACAGGACGAGAAGATATGCACAATTATTTTGGTCCATTTCCTGATGGCTTTGTTTATGCAGATTCTATAGAGAAGGTAGAATCATTACTTGATAATCACACCTGTGGGGTAATGATTGAACTGGTTCAAGGTGAGGGTGGAGTACAACCTCAAGACAAGATAGAAGTTCAAAACTTAGCAAAACTTTTAAAATCTCGAGGTATTTTACTTATGGTGGATGAAGTCCAAACAGGTGGATATAGAACAGGTAGATTTTTAGCCTCTCAGGTGTATGAAATAGAGCCAGATATTCTTACCCTAGCCAAGGGTATTGGGGGTGGGGTTCCCGTGGGTGTTGTTATGACCTCGTTGAAAAATGTCTTAAGTGCTGGTGATCATGGTTCAACATTTGGTGGAAATTATATGAGTAGTACAGCAGTCAACGTCGTAATGGATATTTTAAAAGAGTATTATGATAGCGGTGCCTTAGGAGAAAATATACTCTATTTCAACAAGGCAGTTGAAAACATTCAAGGGCAATATTCTTCTTTGTTTAATGAAAAAGTTGGAATTGGTATGATGTGTGGATTACGTGTTAAAGATGCTGATACTCTTAATAATATTATTAAGAGGGCACAAGAAAATGGGGTAATACTCCTAAGGGCTGGTAAAAACACCTTAAGATTTTTACCACCACTCACGATAACGAAAGAGGAAATAGATGAAGGCTTTAGGTCTCTTAATAACGCTCTTTGCTCTCTCTAGTTGTGTACTGAGAGCGAATGAATCAAAAAGTCCTTTAGATAGTTATTTATCAAATATAAAACAAGAGCAGTTTAATTTTGATTATGATAAAAATGAAGTTGATTCATCTCTTTTAAGAGATTCTTGGATTGCCCCAATTATGCTTAATTATAATTATTCTAAAAGTAATCCATATACAAATGTTCAAGTGGGTGAAAATGCTTCTATTAGAATGGATCAACCCATTTTTCAAAGTGGTGGGATTTACTACGCTATCAAGTTTGCGGAGCATTCAAGAAAGTATGCTGATTATTCTATAGATGTTGCTAAAAGAAAGTTAATTAAAGATGCTATTTCCATACTTATGCAAATAAAACAAAAAGATTTACAAATAACAAGACAAAGCTTGCAAATAAAAAACTCTGAGATAAATTTAAAATTTAAAGAAGAACAGTATTTAAATGGACAGCTTGATTCTGGATTTTT
>JAESSH010000059.1:2755-4585 GCA_016764205.1 Sulfurimonas sp. | reverse complement strand
GTATCTATGGATTAGCTGGAGATGACACCTTAGTAGGTGGAGCAGGTAATGACCACCTAGAAGGCGGAAGAGGAGCTGACACAGTTTATGGTAACGCAGGTACCAACAAACTTAGATGACACACTCATCTACTCAAACACAAGCGTAACGGTAGATGCCCTTGGTGGAGATGATAGTATTAGCACAGGTAGTGGAGCTGACACTCTCAAAGGTGGACTAGGAAATGATACTTATGTATTTAACCTAGGTGATGGACATGACATTCTTTGGGGAAATTCAAAAAGTAGACAGCACAACATTGTAAACAATAGAAATAATTTAGAAAATTATAAGGGAGTTGCATGATACAAAAATATAAACAAAAGTTTCTTATAGGATTTATTGCTTTACTTGTTATGAGTATATATATATTTATAACAACATGGCAAAGTTCAACATACAAAGAAGTACATAATATGTACCCACTTGAAAAATCAGCAAACAAAGAAGCAAGTGAAGAGTTTTTAAAAGCGATGGAGTACCGTATTTATATAAAACAACTTCACCCATTCTTTGACTACGATAGTTTTATAATGTCTCCACTCCTTGAAAAGTTGGACTATCACTTTAAAAAAGGAAAAGCCTTACTTCCAAAAGAGAGTGTTGAAGATGTAGTGTGGTGGGTTCTTTTTTATAAAGAGATACATGGACTACTTGTACCACCAAGAAATGATAACTCTTTAGCATATGAAAACTTACCGTACAAAGAATTTAAAAAAGTACATGATGAAGTGTACGAGATGATAATGCGTTACTCAGATGGTGAAGTACATTTTAAAATAGATGAAATAAAAAGCTTTAGGTTTAAGGCTATGGCTATTTTAGTGGGGTTTTACTATAAGGAGTTTTCTAATCGATATAGTGGAAATACTGGAGGAGAAAAACAAGATAATGCAAATAGAGATATTGAAGCATTAGAATTATTAAGTAATATAAAAGATAGTTATAGCATGATATATACAAAATACATAGGTGCTTCTAAAGATAGAGAAGCAATGCAACGATCTTTTTTGGCAGATAGCATATATATAAATGCAGATTTGATTGCTAAGTATACATTTATAAATAATACTCAAGTATTACCTTCTCGTATTTGCTATTCAGAAGGAGTACAGTTTATTCTTCACAATATTGATGAACTAATAAGTTATGTAGGTAATCATTATAATCATCAAGCAAAAATTATAAATACTTTACTTTTTGATGTTGAAGAATCTAATAAATATACTGTACTTCAAATATTGAAGTACAGATGTCCAAACCTACAACCAGAGATAAACCATATAGTTAGTCGAGTTGAAAAACTCAATAAATCAAGAAAATAAAAAGGAAAAAAAGATGACTGAAAATGAAGCAAATGCGATATATGATAGCATAGGAACAATGTGTAAAGCTACAAACTTTCTTGGGAATTTCCCTGATTCTCAAAAGAGTAAGTTGNTTGAGTTTTCTGTAGAGTTTTGTAATAACTATGGTGTTACACAAAAATCTGTTGATGTAGTAATAGAAGCTAAAATGACGCAGGAAGGGCAAAGAGAACTGTTTATTACAGTAGCAGGTGTTTTAGTAGAACAAACTGTATATACCAGTGAGATGAGAATTACAACAGCGGTTACTACTACCATTGCCGCATCAGTAGTCGCACTTGGTGCAGGTCANCCAGCNGCATGGGTAATGGCAGTAGCAACNGGNGGNTCNTATTATGCANTNGGANNTGTNATAGCTACAGCNACNTCAAAAGCAGCAGGAGAAGAAGCTAAAATTGCTGCTGCTAATTTGTATGATANNTAT
>JAESSH010000059.1:0-2747 GCA_016764205.1 Sulfurimonas sp. | reverse complement strand
AACNNANAATANNGANAANAAANTNNAGTTAGATATNCCAAACACCGAACCAGAAATATTTAAACAAGAAGTNTTTCANGGAATANNAGANTCATTACCAAATGGTGTAGANTTAACTATTANCCTACAAGANAATTCNCAAATTACNATAACTGTTGNAANTNAAAAAACAATGACAATNNTTGGAAGTAAAATATTTAATGNAAATGCANATACACAAGAGATGAAAGACTGGATACAAGCANTANCNNCAAGTGGTGTAGATGTTGTAAGTGTAAATGGTACACAAACATATAATGTAGCAAATGACAATAACAACCTCCTAATAAGAAACGCCCTCAACGANATACCAGCAGTTTCTNTTTTACTCTCANANATAGNTATANNNGTAGGAGACAAACTAGACNTAGGNGTTAAAGGTGTATACACAGTAGAAGGTGGGGATACTTTCTCAGAAATAGCAAATAACAATGGTTTTAATACTAAAAAACTACTCCAACTAAACACATGGCTTATAGATGAAGGTAAGGTACACTTTAAGCAAGATAAAGTTTTGGTAAATGTAAATGCTAGTGACTTAGGAAGAGTAGACCACACCCTCGTAGGAGAAAACACAGACGATATTCTCATTGACCATAATGGAGGAAGTGATACTCTTGTAGGTAATGCAGGAGATGACTATCTAGATGGCGGAACAGGCGATGATTCTCTTCATGGTGGAGCAGATGAAGATACGCTTATGGGTGGAGAAGGCAACGACCAACTCTTTGGAGATTCAGGTAAAGATGTACTTGTAGCAGGAGAGGGTGCAGATGTTCTTGTCGGTGGAGCTGATTCTGACACACTTTTAGGTCAAGCAGGTGACGATGTTTTAGTAGGTGGGTATAGCTTAGATGATTTGTACTCTGAAAAGAGTTACGATTACCTAGCAGGAGGTTCAGGCTTTGATACCTACCTAGTAAGCCATCAAGATGTCATCAATGATGCAGATTTCTCAGGTCTCATCATGTTTAACAACAAGTCTTTAAGTGGAACTAAAACACAAGTAGAAGAGAGTGATACTCTCTACGAAGACGCTAACTTCCTTTATGCTCTTAATGGCTCAAGTATGACTGTTGTTGAAAAAACTACACAAGAGTATATAACCATAGAAAACTTTAACTTTGACATCTCAGGTTTAGGAATGAACTTTGAAAAAGACAATGAAAAAAATGTAGAAATCTATGTAGGAGATGCAACAGTAACAGAAGGCGGGACATTAGAGTTTACAGTAGGTATAAACACCACACTAGAAAATGACCTAACCATAAACTTAGGTGCTTACTTTAACGGAAGTGCAAGTACTTCAGATATTACACTTATTAGCTACGGTCAAATAAATAATAATAAATTTATGGGGATGGTGGCTTAGATGGAAAAAGAAAAGTATAAAAAAATAATTAAATACGTTCTAATAGCAATCCCCTTGCTATTTTTAGCAAAATGTGGAGTTGAGAGTGTAGTGTACAACTCTAATAAAACTCCTGACATTAATCCAAACCCAAAAGAGAAGTTGAGGGTGTTTGGAAAGTTTCCATTGGATATAGAAAAATATCACATCAATACTTCAATACGTTACTTTGCATCTAATCCCAAGTGTGACACACAGCATTGGTTAGCTGGAGCATCATCAATACAGGAAGTAATGCAAGGTGTAATAACAACAATGAAGGATAGCACTTACGAAGTAGTTGTATATAAAGATTATTACAAGCAAGGTATTTGTGACTGGAAGATAGAAGATATTATTCTTAATACTATTTCAAAAGATGACAATCAAACTTCTTATTCAGTATTCTTCACAACAAATAATAGAGTTCAGAATACAGATAGCATACATTTATCGACAAAACCTATAAACTTCATTTGTGATTATAAATATATTGCAGGGGCTGAATATACTTACTATTCTTGTGCAGATGCATCTCGTAGTACTATATCTAGTAAAAAAGTTATAAAGATTTCAGATTTACAAAATGAATTTGAAGTTAATTTCAAACAAATGGCTGAACCAGCTAAAACATTAAATAAAGGAAACTAAAATTATGGAAAAAATTACACAATTACAAGGGGCTTTAATAGCTGATTTAGTTTATGATGATTTATCTTCAAAGATAAATCAATTAGAGGGAACGCAAGACGATGGAGGAAATAGATATACCACTCTAGCTTTTTATTCAGATCCAATAACAGGCTTAGAAATGGCATTGCTACAATTTGGTACTCGTAAGATTGTCGCTTTCAGAGGTACAGAATCATATCTAGACTTTTTAACAGATGCAGATATGTATGTTTATCTAGGATTATCAGGCGTTCCGCATCAGTTTAATAAGGCTGAAGAAATATTATCTCAGTGGAAAAATGATTTTTCTTTATCTACAAGTAATACTACAATCGTCGGACATTCCCTTGGTGGTTCATTGGCTCAATACTTTGGTGCAAATACTGGGTTTGATACACTGACTTATAACCCGTACGGTATAGCAAGAGAGTTAGGAGGTGGTTCGTATGCTAATGTAAAAAACTATATTACGATGCATGACCCAGTAAGTAGTTTACCTGGGAGTCAAATGGTTGGGACTACTTATATGCTGCAAGATGAAAGTTTATTTGCTCTAGCTGGACATGGTATTGCAAACTTTACAAGTACAGATAATTGGGTGAGAGGGTATTCGATAATAGATAGCCCTCACGATGTTGATGTGATG
>JAESSH010000058.1 GCA_016764205.1 Sulfurimonas sp. | reverse complement strand
TTATCAATCTGAGTTCGCTTTTCCCAGTAGCTAGATATGAAAGAGTCTTCAGAATCAAGTCCATCAATATTTCCAAGAAGGGCATCAATAGTATCCTGAATACTATCTGCTACACTCTCGAGTGTTTCTGCAAAGGCATTTGCGATTTCTGCTTGTTCTATAAGCAAGTCTCCGTATTCTTGTGTGGCTTCAATTAAATCTGTTTTCGATGGATCTATATTTTTATAAATTTCAACAAAGTTATTTTTAGTTAGACGTGCCAGTTCTGGCAATATATCACTTAAAAATAATTTCTCTTCTTCAAGTTGAGCCATTCTAAGAGCTGTAATATCTCCATTTGTACCAGATAGCTCTAAGAAATCTCTTTCATAATCATGTACACTGAAAAACAACTCTTTTGTACTTTCCCTAAACTCTTCAAGAATATTGAGTGCTTCTTGCATATCTGTAACATCGACTAAGTCTTCTTGAGCGAAAAAGTCAACCAACTTAAGCCTGTCTATATCACTTAAAAATCCACCTTGGTTCTTAGCTTTTAGTGCTAATCCATTAATGCCCTCAAGGATATTTTCATAATTTTCAAAGTCAATATTAGAGGTATATTGCTCTAGTTCTGGAATTGTATATCTTTCAAAATCAAGGAATTCAGATGCGGCATCTAAAATAGTTTTTTCTAATTCAATTGTTACGCTAGAGATGTTATTTTTTAAAGCTGTTAAAACATTCTTGAAGTAATCATTTGCTTCTGTTCTGTGCTTGTTGTATGCGTTGTTTCCCCAGTTGTAGGCTCCATCATTATCAGTTAGTTCTTCATAGCTGTACTTAACTGCCATGCGATTCTCGTACGATGCTTCAACACCAGGAAGCTGTGCTTTCATTGCTACTAGATTTCTACTTAGAGTATCTATTGTTCCCTTGAGTGCAGTTCCATCACTACCGAAGTTTTCAAGTCTCTCTGTTGCACGACTCAGTCCATCCATGAATTCATCAAAATCATTATCGTAGTCTAATAAATCTAGACCCTGTCGTCCAAAGTCATCAGATGATAGTCCAAATGATGCACTTTCTATTATTGAGGTGTAGTCTTTTTCAATTTCTTCTTCAGCTTTTACAATAGTTGTACCACTTCCAACACTACCACCGCCACCGCCGAACATACCCATAGCAGATGTCATAAGAGCTATCATCGCAACAACTCTAGCTATGGCTGTGTATGGGTCACCTCCTCCTGCACTCGTAACTGCCACAGTTGCGTTTGCTCCAGCTTCTGCCATTTTTGCGGGAACTACAGCTGCCGAAGTTGCTATTGTTGTTTGAGCTGCTGCCATCTCTGCCAGTGCCGTTGCGTGAATGGCGAGTTGCAGACCAATCTGAATAGCTTGTAGAGCTTTATAACCTGTAGAGTTTTCTTTAAAAAATCCAGATGCCGCACCTGCGAGATGTGAGTATGCATCAAGTTCATTTTTAGTATTTGCTGATTTTAGTTTAGCGCTATCTTTTTGATATCTTTCATCGATACTAGCCATCTTTGCACTGTCTTTACCCCATTTCTTCTTATCTTTTTCATATTTCTTTTCAAGTTTTGCTTTTGTTTTCAAGTCTCTTAAATTGCTAACGCTAAGTTTTGTCATAGCTTTTGATACTGCAGATATTTCTCCAGCAACTCCAGTTAATCCATCGTACCAATCTTGAGAACTAGATGCTAGTTCTATTTGCATATCAAGCATGTCTTCAAAACTATCTGTTATTGATTCATTAAAGTCTATTTCGTCTTGGGCTGAATCGTCTTTTTCTTTTCTTGTAAAATCTTGAGACATTACATCAAAAGCGTTCATCATCTCTTCTGTTGTGAGTGTTGTACTTTCTGCAAGTTCTAACATTGTTTTATTTGTTTTTGTTAGCCATTTATCATAGTCAGTACCAGTAATATTGATATATTTTTTATAAAGCTCGTCATTTAAATCAAGTTGTTCTTTAATTGAGTCTGAAGTTGTATCTAGTGAGTATTTATTTTTTGTTTTCACCCGTGCTTCCGAACCATTTTCAACAACACTATTATTCTCTATGTTTTCGTTTTTGATTTCATTAATAGTTTCTTTTTGTTTCTTTAATATTTGTAATTGTTGAGATAATTCCGTAAGCTCGTATGCTAAAGTTTCTCCATATCCTGATACCGGTCCATTGATACCTCTCGCTCTCGCTTCATCGTTTGCTAGTTTGGAAGTCTCTGCTATTTTTTTAGTGATTTTTGTTATTTCAAAGTCTAGTGTTGCGTCAGAAGCATTCCGAATGCTTTTTGCATAATTATCCATGTTTCGCTCAGCCATTGTCATCGTGTCGTTTGAATCGCTTATGATTTCATAGAAGCTGTATGCTATGCTTGCCACCGCTACGAATGGTATTGTTTTAATAGCTAAAGAAAGGGCTTTAGTAGAAACTGTTGAGATTAATATAGCCCTATTAACTGAGCCTAAAGAACCACCAAATAAGACACTTGAGGTTGCAGCTAATGAAGATACTACTGTATAGGCTTTAGTGGCTGTATTTACAGCTAAAATGCTTCCGCCAAGAATTACTAGAATCTTTGCAACTTCCAAAACAACATCTTTGTTTTCAGTAAGCATTGTTGCCATTTCCGTTAAGCTTTCATGTGTTGATGTAATTACAGGCTTTAAGTCTTCTCCGTATGCCGCTGCTAGTATTGTCAATGACGACGAGGACTTTGTGGTCTGTGCTTCAAGTCCTTGAGAAGCAACTTCATATTCTTTTTGGATTGATGTGCCAACTGCATATTCATCATGTGCTATTTTTAGATTTTTAGTTAATAGCTCTGTGTTTGATGATAATTTTAAAAGAACATCTTTTACCTCCGTCCCCGAATATCCTAAATCTGTTAAGAAGTTTGCGGCATCGGTTTTACTAAGACTATTCATGTGTTCTAAGAATTGTTGCAGTGCTTTTATTGGCTCATTTTGTACTATACTAGCAAAGCTAGTGACATTTGCTCCAATAGCTTCTGCAAACTTATCTGAATCAGAAATTAAGTCTAGCATTACACGATTTACATTTGTCCCACCTGTTTCAAAATTAATAGCCAAATCTACCAGTGTTGCCGATAAACCAAAAATCTCATCTGTAAGTAATCCAGCTGTCTTAGCACCACCACTTAGTCTTTGAGAAAATTTGAGTAAATCGCCAACAGTCGCACTTGTAGTATTTGATAGTTCGTTTGCGACACTGGCTAGTTTCTCTATATTTTCTATTGGTTCGTTAAGCGAATTTGAAAGTTTTGCAAAAGATGTTGCAGATTGAGAAGTGCTTAGTTCAGTCGTTAATCCTATCATTCCTATGACACGAGTAAAGTCTGTAATATTTTTTACACCCTGTATACCTAATTGTCCAGCCGCCTCGGCTGTATCATACATTCCGTTAAGCTTAAAACCTGACATGGTAGTTGACATTTTCTTTAGTTCATCATCTAGGGCTTTAAAACTGTTTCCAGACAAACCTGTCGTTTTCATTACACCTATTTGTGCATTTTCTAAAATCATAAATTCATTAGTTAGGCTTTTAATCCCAGATATACCAGCATAAGCGGCTGAGATGGTAAGCACAGATTTTACAATATTTGCAGATGTGTGCTTAGCTGTGGCTTGTGCTGAATGCATACCAGCCACTAGCTTTGCAGTGTCTGCTTTAATATCAATTACAACTGTGCCCGCCTTATAACTCACTTCCCATCTCCGAACGCTTTTAAAAAAACATTTGCAATTGCATTGTCACTCATTTCCATATGCTCAACTTTATACTTATTGAAGTTTTCATCGCTGAGGCTTAGAACTCTGCCGATTTGAGAAACTAAATTAATGTAATTTTTCATGCTTAATTTTCTCCACTTTAATTGGTCTTTCATAGATTCATATAAAAGACCTGTTCTACCCATTGCTCCATATGAGAACTCACATCGAGCGACAACATTTGCTATTACTTTTTCAAAGGTGAAAAGAGCTTCGAAGCCCTCTCCACTTCTTAGGGCGATTGCTATTCGCCAGACTGCTTTTTTTCAAGTTCGGCTTTAGCCTTATCTAAATCACTTAGAATTGATAGATATCCCTTGATTTCTGTGTAGGCTTGTAGTTTCCCTCGGTCTTCACCATTGATAATTGTTTCAAATCTTACTTTTGCAGTATTTTCCGCAAAATCATCTAAGCTGTCTCCACCACCGATTTCCTCAAGTTCTTCCATTAACTCGTCTAAGCTTTTATCTAAAGCCTCTTTCTCTTCAATTGTTTTTAAGGCTTTCTCATGGTCTCCTTTTATTTTAAAAATAGAAAATTTTTCATCTAAAATAGATTCTCTTTTTCCTATTTTTTGTGCTTTTTTGAAGATTTTCTCAAAGCGTTTTTTTAAGACATCGTTCTCTTTCTTTTCGGAACGAGTAAATTCTCGCATGAAAATGGAAAGTTTTTCTTTACTCTTCCCACCCTCTTGGATTTCAATGTCAATTTTATAATCTAATTGAATTTTCATTATGTTGCAGCCGTTATTGTAGGCTCACCATTTAATTTAATTGTGAAAGTCGCTAACACAAAGCCGTTTTGTTCAGGTGTAATCTTCCATGATGTCACTATTGCACCAGTCCACGCGAACGTCGTTCCATTAGTTGTTCCTTTGTCTGAAAGTTCAACTGAAAAAGGTATTGAATTTCCAGCTTTAAATGAGGTTTCCATTTCAGAAGCACCAGCAGAATCAGTTGGATTGTATTTAACACTAACAGGGATGTCACCAGCTTTTATATTTCCTACCGCGATTTCAATATCTCCGCTTGACAAACATTCATATTCTTTCGCTTCTCTCGTCAAGTCAATATCACCAATCGACTGAAAACAACCTACTTCTTTATCATTTGCTGCTGCAATTATCCCTTTTGTTTTGATACTCATTTTTTTATTCCTTTATATTAAAATTAATCAGTTGCCTATGCAACTTGATTGTGTCTTCAAACAAGTCTTGTGCCGAGATATTCCCAGCATTTAGCTCAAGAAGTTTTAAAACCGTCTCGCCTTTGAGCGTCTTGGCTTCACTATATGTTTTTGAGTAAATATCAACTTGATAACGTGTGCTTGTTCCACTTGCGCAACCAGCTAATCCTTGCTCTGTTCCTTCAAATACGACTTGATAAGTAATAGATGGAAATACGGCATCATCTGGCATAAAGAGAGGATAAACCCTACTACATACCGTTTTTAGTGCTGTATATACTTCCTTTTCTATCATCTCGATAGCTCTTTATCAAGTCTCTTTGCTATATATTCTTTTACTGCAATAATTGAGTTTTCGCCCTCTTTCTCAAAGGCTGGTCTCATAAATGGGTGTGCTATCATTTTTGAAGTCCCTAGTTCTAAAAAGAGACCATAATAACCGTCATGTTTTCCGTAACTTCGAGGCGATACTTGAAAAAAAACTAAATTTTTTTTACGAACTTTTAATTTTGTCACGCCTATGCTTTTTTTAAGATTTCCTGTATCTTTAGGAACTAAATTTTTTGCTTCAGTTGCTATTGGTTTAGCACCTGCACGCACAGCACCTACTAGAATTCTTTTTTGTACTTTATCAGGAATAGTTTCTAAGTTTTTAAGTAATTCCTCCATCCCTAAAGCTTGTGACATTTAAATTACCTCCTTACAAATTAGGTGTAAAGTTTTGTGTAATTCACGGACATTTATTACACTTTCTATGCTAAAAATTCGAGTTTTATAAATTAGTTGCATTTTTGGAGCAACACCATCAAAATATCTCATTTCCACTCTATGTGTAACTTCTGCTTGAACACCATTTTTAAAAAACTCTTTAGCATTTAGCGGAACAATCGTTGAATAAACGGTTCTTAAATCAACCCAATCTTTGAAAACTTCTCCATAATCATTTTGAGTTTCGTCATAAGACTGAACAGTGATTTTATGTCTTAAACTTCCACTTCTCATGGCATAATCCTGTAAGGTTTAAGTAGTTGAGAAATTAAACCATCGTTAAATTCTGATACAACGACTCCAATTACATACTTTTCGCGATGCTCGTAAGCCGTGGCTATAAGAACTCTCATGTAGGATTTTATTGGAGAAGGAATTTTGTAATACCCACATACAAATGTAATTTTTACAGCTTTTTTGTGCTGTAATACACTCGGAGTTGATTCATAATGTATATACCCTATTCCATTGTTTTCATATAAATAATAAGTATCGCTATCTAACTCCACATAAGCACCAGTAGCATCCATGTACTCAATCTTTAAGATTGAACTTATGGGATTTTTTGGTAATTTAGATATAAAATCATCTGTATATAGTTCATAAGTAGCTACCTCCAACTGTCGATTTAGAATCTCTTGTGTATGTTCGCAAGTAGAATCAATAAGTTCTTTTATTAAAATATTGTCATCATCATGCAACACTCTTACAAAAGCCTTTGCTTCAATTAGAGTTATAGACTCTGTTGTTGGCGCTACTATTTGAACTACTTGCATACTATTTTATTTCTTTGCAAAGAATAATGTAGAGAAAAAACTTTTCCCCACTTCTTTGTCACCTTTTTGGTTTTCTTTAAGAAATAGAGATAATAGGCTTTCAACACCATTAACAATTTCTTCACTATTTAAGTTCTTCCCGTTGACTTCGGCTGCTTTAATAACTACTTGTGAACACAAAGAATTGAGTTCAACACGAAAGCGGTCTGACTCTAAAATAGCTTTTGCCTGGGCTTGTTTTTTAAGTTCTTCGTTCTCAATACTTTGAGCTTTTTCCATAAAAACAGTTAATTCTTTTTCTGTCTTTGGTTTGGCTATGCCTTTTTTAATGTAACGCAAAGCAGTTGCATCATCAACTGTTACAATATCTCCGATTGCAAACGTGCCTTTAGCACCACTAAGATGCTGTAATAAAATAAGTTTCATCATTCATCCTTATGCGTTTTTGCCTGCATTAAAAGCTTCAGGAATAGTCACTTGTGCATCAAGACGAACTGTTACTTGAAAGCCAATCATTCCTGTACCAGCGTAAAGCTCATCAAGCCTTTGTATGGTCATAGCTCCTCTATCAGCAATCTGATAAAAAGAAAAGTCACCAAGAACAATGAATTTATTTCCTGTTCCAAAGTCAGCAATCGAATCATCAATAACAACAGGTCGACCTTTTATGGTAGGCATAGTGCCATCACTAAATGTAGTTAATAAATAATTACCCTGTCCATCCTTAAGCTTATCTACTGATTTAAAAGTTGAACTGTTCATTCTCCAAGTAGCATTATTACGATATGCATCAGCGAGATCATGGTAAATATCAATAATTTCATCAGCAGTAACACTATCAACAGCTGCAGTTGTCGAACTGTCTCCAACAGCCGCAGTTGTCATGTAGCCTGTTGGTTTTTTAACTCCATTGCCAACAGCAAATGCTGGTGATTCAGCTTTATCAATACCTTTAGCAATTTGTCCAGCCATATAACTGTCAAAATTTATAGCTGTATCTGCTAAAAGTTCTCTTGAGACCTTGATTGTTCCGCCAAGCTTATAAGCACCAAGCTGTACCTTTCCAAATGTTGATTTAGTTTCGCCATAAGCATTTCCTTCATCAATCCATGCAAATGTTGGTGCATCACCTTCGGTTGGTATGTTCGTTATGGATGTCGTGCTCATAACACTTGAAATAGAACGAGTTCTACCCAGTGTATTTAACTTTGAAATAACTGTCTCTGAATAACTTTGTGGAACTGTAAATCCACCATCAGCATCAACACCTTCAACCATAGTAGCTACTGCCTCAGGAATGTTTTTGTTTGCTATATAGTCATCAAATGCCGATGTATATTCAGCAGTTGCTAAACTTAGTGCACTTGTAGAATCCGAGTCAATTAAAGCATCGATTTCCGAGGCTAAAACATTTTTAGTTTGCTCCATTTTTACATCACGATTTGTTTTATCAAATTTTGCTTCAAGAGCTTGAAACTCTTTTAATTGTGAGTTATCCATCTCTACATGTGCTCCATTGAAGTCTGTCATAGCAGCTAATGCTGTACGTCTTAGTGCGATTAATTCTTTTAACATTGTAATTCCTTATTTAAAATTAAGAGCTTTCTTGCTCTTTGTTGTCTAGCAGATAAATCCGCAACCTCTGGTTCAACAATTACTATCTCTGGGGGGAGTAGCTTCGCCACCGCCTCTAGAGATAAATCATTTGCATTTTTATATAGTGCATTATTACAAGCTCCTAACAGTTCACTCGCAAGTGCTACCGCTTCAGCCTTTGTAGAAGTAGATTCTGTTGAAATGATTTCATCTACAAATCCAGCCTCATACATCTCTGCGCCATAATAAAATTTTTCATCTTCCATGAGCTTACGAATATCCTTATCACTCATGGATGTTTTTGAAACATAGGCTTTAGCTATGATTTTAGATAACCCTCTTGAAATGCTTGCAGCCTTTTCATGTTTTCTGTAATCTCCAAAAGTTGGAAGAGATGCATTATGAATCATATAAGTTGTATTATCATACGCTGTGACCTTGTCACATGCTAAAACGATATAAGAGGCTATAGAAGCGGCATAGCCTGTTATTTTTGCGGTTATTGTGCCTTTGTCATATGCCTTAATAGCATTAAATATGGCTATGCCATCAATAACTGAGCCACCAATAGAATTCACTTCTATCGTTATATCCTCACTTTTTGAGTTTATTTCATCTATAAACCATTGAGAACTTACATCCCAGTCGCCTATAACTCCATCAATTACTATTTTTTGCATTTGCTTGAATTCCTTTATTTAAATTTTTTAGTGTTGAGAGGTTCAGTTGTACATATGTTTCATCGCCACCCTCAATTCTTGGTTCATCTTCATATGCTCTTATATCATTTGGACTAATTGAACCCATATCAAAACGTGCTTTATAGTACTTTGCTCTCGTATCTGCATCAACTCGTAGCATAGTGTTGTATTTAAACTTGATTGAAAGGTTTTGCTTTTGTGTCTTAGTGAAAAATGATTGTCTAAACTGTTCTTCGAGGATAGTGGTTAAGGGGAATACTGTACCTGTATAAAATTCTAAATACTTTTGTTCAAGATTTCCATAGGCTGTGTTTGCTGTATCGTTTATCATTGAACTTGGAACACCGAAGATGCCACATAATTCTTCACGGTTAAACTTTCTCGACTCTAACCATTCTGAATCTGAATTTGAAATTGTGAGAGGCTTAAATGTTAGTCCTCCCTCAAGTAGTAGGGTTTTCCCAGCATTACTAAGACCGTTGTATTTAGCCTCTAGGTCAGTTTTTAAGCGCCCAAATGCTTCATCACTTAATTCTCCATTCATTTCAAATGAGCCACTCGGCATAGCTGAATTCTTAAAAAGTTTATTTCCATGTTTGCTTGTAGCGTTTGCAAAGTCTACTGTTTCCTTTGCGAATTCTATTCGTGAGATACCCTTTAAACCTAAAGCATCTGGAATATCAAATATATGTAAAATATGGTACTTATTTATTATTTTACCGTCGTATTGAAAATATTTTATACCATCTTTTACATATACCTGCATATTATCGGCTGCAAGAGGATAGAGTGCTACAACTTCACCTAGCCCGTTGCGGACAATTTGCGAATAATGATTCCCACGGAGGTCTAAATCTTGTGAAATCATTTTTTTATAGAGCGATGCTATGAGGTTTGGGTTTGGTTCGTAGCGTAAAATATTATATAAATTAGAGTTATAATCTTCTTCTTTATCTTTATCAGTTTTTTTATAAGTTTTTATAGGTATGACAGCTAATGCATTAGCTTTGGTGTTTACGCACGAAAATACAGTTGCTATTTTTTGTGCATTAGATGATGTAACACGAGAACTATTTTGAGTATCAAATATTTTTGAGCCATTATTTTTTACATTTGCTTCTGCCTTTATGTGTGTGAATATAGATTTATAGTAGTCATAAATTTTTCCCATACAAAAAGATTACATTATTTTTTAGAGAAAACTTGAAAATGTCACGAGTCGTGACCTTCTTGTTAGATTTGTATGTATTTTTGTGAAGTGGGAAAAACAAATAGATGAATTCTTTTCTGATTTGAGTGAAAAGACTTGACATGTAACCCATTATGGGTTATAATATGGTATCTAAAGAGAAAAAGGCTAAATTATGAGAGATAGTTACCAAAGAGGATTTATAGGAACAGAAGAAATTGAGTTAGCAATTACTGAGTTGGAGAATTTATCTTGGAGAAAAGATGAAAACTTATGTGTTACCGCAGAAATGAATGGTAAAATTATTCATGCTTATTGGCATAAATATTTAGAAGAATTATTGGATGAGAATGAACATTTAGATACTTTTTTAAATCTTCAAGATTATAAAAATGAAATGCTTGAAATTGATGAAGACTATGAATATATTGAGAGTGAAGAAGATGCAACGCTTGTTAAATTATTTAAAGATAAAAAAATAGTTTATAGAAGCCATTGTGGAAATAGTGGTCTCGCTTTTTATAGTGGTAATAAAGCATTTGTTTTAAAAAAGTTGATTGAAGAAGATGCAGAGTGTAGTTACTACACCTACAATGAAGCATTAGAGAATTTAAAAGGCGATGTAAAAAATGTTAATGAAGACTTAGTAATAGCATTGCTGTCATGAAAATAAATTGGAAGATTGATTACAACAATAACACTGCCACTTGTGGATTTCTAACAGTAAAAATCACAGAAGTTAAAGAGCCACAAGTACAGGTTATTAATGATACCGAAGTATCTATTGGTTTTACTAAAATTGATAGTAAAAAAATGTATCAATGTCATATTACTTATATTAGTGAAGAACTTTGGAAACAAAATTTAGAAGATAACAAACTCCTCCCAAATTTTGCTTCGCAACTTGGAGATACTTTTAATGAAAAATATTTTTCAAAGAATGGGCAAAATGCTAAAAGTTAAGATGACACAAAAACAAATGAAAGAGCTACTTGGTGTATCTCAAAGCACTTTTCAGAGATGGTTTTCAGATGAAAAAAATGAAAAACATAATTTAGCCTTATTGTTATCTACTATCTCTTTTAAAGATGCAAAAAAAATAATTGAAGAGACAAATGCAAACAAAAGTACTTAGAATTTATACGCTCCTAATGCCTCTTTCTTCATAAACACTTTTCTCCTCTGGTTCATATGCTAAGGCTCGAGCTAAAGTATTTATAATCGCGGCACATCCGTCTATTTTACGGTTTGGTTTAGATTTATCAGGCTTGATATTACCAGCAACATCCCTAAGTATACTCATGTTCGACACCATCCATTTTGTGACTGGATTTCCATCATGTGTGAGTGATTTATTTTTTATAAAGTCCTTAAAGTTATAGGTTGGTTCACTTATGGTTAGATACCCTTGTCTAATTTGAACACATCCATCAAAATCGGTTTCTCTCTCTATGTTTGATATAAGTGTCGTTGCTCGATATGGGTCATAACATATTTCGTTTGCTCCATTTTCAATGTGTTTTATAATATCTTTTTGAATATATGAATAGTTTATAGTTTTTGCTTCAAGCTCATTCTCACTTGGTGGTGTTGCTGTTATATGACCTTCTAGTATCCATTTGGTTAAGGGTGCTCTTAGTTCCGATTCGCGCTCACGTACATTTCCTTCAGGTATATAGTAATGTTGTTTAGTGTGGTAACGGTTGTTTGGGAAGATGTAAGTAATGGCTAATGCCGTGAAGTCATCATTTCTTGATAAATCCACACCTAAAAGTATTAAAATAGCTTCCGATAAGTCTATCTCATCAACTCTTGCAGAGTCCCAATCCTCATACTTAATGAAATTCTCCGCTGCATTAACCCAGTTGTTTAAATCTTTTGTAAGAAAATTGTTTTTAGTTTCTGTTCTTTCTTGAGCTTTTTTTGACTGTCTACGCATATAATCCCAGGTCTTGGAAATGCCTAAGTTTGGATTTGCTTTGTGCCAGACGCTCTCATCAAATGGATCATCATTTTTATCTAATTCACACACAAAGGCGAAATAGCTATCATCTTCTATAATTCCGTCAAGAACTTTTTTTGCGTATTCATATTCTTGAAAACCTACTGATGCAGTATCAAAACCTGCTGTAGTAATTAAGAACATCATAGGCTGAATTCTTGACCCTTGAGAGGATTCAACGACTTCAATCATGCTACGGTCAGGGTGTGCATGTATTTCGTCGCCTATACCTAGTCCTACATTTAGTCCATCTTCACTTTTTGAGTCTCTGCCCAAGGACTTAATAGTAGTACTTGTAGGATTTACAATTAAAGCTGAATACGCTTCGATGCTTTTTTTTGATAGTTCATCATTAGAATCTAACATTTTTTCGCAACCATTCCATACAATTTTCGCCTGGTCTTTTTTTGTAGCAAAAGAAACAATTTGATTTCCTTTTTCAATTGTTAAGATGGCTTCTGCAATGCCTACTCCTGAAGCCATTAAACTTTTGCCGTTTTTTCTCGGAAGAAAATAAAAAGCTGTATTAAATCTTCTTATCCATTGGATTTTTCCATTTTTTAAAAGTGGTTTTTTATCTTTATCTAACCGTTTTCTTTGCCATCCAAAATTAATAGCTAAAGCCTTTCTTTGCCATTCCTCTAATCGAATATTTTGACCAGCCAACTCACCTTCAAAGTGTTTAAGATTTTCAATAATAATCACATAAGATAAACCTAACTTTTTATTAAAACGCATATCATCACGAAGACCTGATGCTACTGATTCTAAGTCGTTTTTATGCCGTTGAAATGTTTTTTCATAATATGGTTTGTTATTTAATTTAAGCACAACATTTCCTCAAAAAGTCCAACATTTCCTTTGGCTCTTTGAACTCTTTCACAGGCTGTTTTGTAGATGTATTCCTCTTTTTCATAGGCGATAAACTGTCTATTTAAGTTTATGCATCCCTCTGGCGTAGTACCGCTTCCTGTGCAATTATCAAGTACTATCTCCCCTTCATTAGTATATGTTTGAATAAAGTATTCCACAAGGGCTAAAGGTTTTTGAGTTGGATGTAAATTGTGATGTTGCTTATCGCTAGGAAATTTTAAAACACTTCTTGGGTATCTTTCATCACTGCAGTAATCTTTAGTGTGCATTTGTTTACCGTAGTTACTAGACTGTTTGCAAGCTGTTTTATGACTGGCTCTACTTACTTTTTTATGTGCCTTGGTTTTAATGGGGTTATAGGTAGGGAGCTTTTTATAAAATACAAGTATATTTTCATGGGCTTTAAGTGGCATTTTTTGGGCATTTAAAAATCCAGTAGCGGATGTTTTTTCCCAAATCCACTCATATCTAAAAAGTTTCAGGTTTGAGCAAGCCAACACCTTGTCAAATGGAGCTTGAGCAAATAAAACAATAGCCCCATTATCTTTAATAACTCTTTCGTACTGATACCATAGTGCCTCAAAATCTAATACCTTATCCCAATCATTTTTAGTAGTACCAAATGGTAAATCACAAAGTATCATATCTATACTAGCGGTACCTATATCTTTCATAAGCTCGAGACAATCACCTAAGTGAATTTTATTAAGTATACGGTTGTTTTTATTTGTTTTTTCAGACATCTAAATCAAATGCTTCTAGTTCATTATTCAAATTAAATAGACTTGGCTTATCTGTGTCAGTGTTTGGTATTATTCCTATTCTCTTGCGTGACGATATTGATAAGCCCAATTGATTTGATATTGTTGTTATAGTTTTTTCTTCCATCTTGGACAAACTCTTTAAAGCAGAAATGTATTCACTGCCTTTAGAACTTATAGCAATAGCACCATTTTTTTCTATCTCAAGTTGAAACTCAATCCAATTTTCATAAGCTTTAGCAAATATAACAATCAGAGGTTCATCGACTGGAGATATACTACTCCCAAGAACATCTCTAATCTCTTTTATTTTTCTAAGTGCAACTTTTTTAAGAATTGGGTTTTTGCTCACAAGAGCTTTGTCATTCACAACACTTTTTGGGTCGAACTTTTTCCATATGTCATCTTCATCTAGCTTTGCCATTCTTTGAATTGCACCATGAGTAATATTATTTTCACGTGCAATTAGACGAACAGATTTTGTAGTTTCTTCGTATTCGGTACGGATAAAATCCCAATCAATATTTTTAGACATAATCAAGTCTCTTCTTTAAGGTTCATCACAAAAACCTCTAACCTTAAAAAAATGCTGTTTATCGTGCATAAATAGCCACCCCCTAAAAAATAGAGTTTGTAAATAGTCTTAAGGGTGTCGGTGTTGGAGTGCCTCACTTCTATAGTTTTCATACCCGCCCCCCGTAGAGAGTAATGTCTTTTCCTGTCTTTTTATTGTGACACATATAGCAAAGTGGTTGAAGATTATCTCTGTTTAATCTTTTTTTCCAATCTATTTCTATTGGTACTATGTGATCAACCATATTTGCTTTTGCTGTATAGTCATTGTTTAAACAATATAAGCATAGTCCGCCTGCATCGCTTAAAACAAGTGTTCGTATTGCTCTCCACTCTTTTGAGTTATAAAACTTTGTATGCTTTTTATTTCTATGTTTTTCGTCATAATTTCTATTTTTTATTTTCATATCTTGCTTATCAATAATACGGTGAGTATTACAATATTTTTCATTCATACTTATCAGCTCGTTGCATCCGCAGCCGTTACAGATTTTTTTTGGCATAATCCATCTCCATATTACCAACACCAAAAAATAGCCAATTGACACTAACTTTTCTTCTAATACAAAACATTGCTAATGCATCGTAAGGAATTAAGTCACGAGATTTTTGAGAAGACAGAGCTGTAGCAGTGAGCCCAAGTTCATGTGCTACATTCTTATCTAACACATTTATTTTATATTCATCTATTAAGACGTCTTTAATTCTCCTTACAACGCTCTGCATATTTAACATGCCGTTCCTCCTAGCTCTTTTAAATATATAAGTTGACCTTTCTCGTACAACTCTATAAGTAAGTTGGGTTCAATCCTTCCAAGTTCTTTACCATTTGATTGTTTAAACTCGAATGTCTTATCATTATAAATTCCTTCATACCATTCATCTCCATTCATAACCCTCATGTATTTAGGCATGTAAGGTAAATATAAGTCATTCTCTAAAAACTTCTTTATACCTACAGGCTTATCAACAACTGGGTCATGTAAGTATTTCATAGCGGACAACTTAAGTAAGTTTACATTCACGACTGTAGAAACGAACGCTGCATACGCTTCACTCTTTTTACCAACAAATCTTGTATTACGACTATATACGAAAAATAAATCATTAAAATATTTATCATTTAAAAAAGTTTTATTATTATTATTAGAGTGATTAAGAGCTTTGTTCGGTTGTGGTTCGCTTGCATCCTTGAAGCTCCCTATATTGTGAGGTTTATAACGGTTCGATTCGTTCGCAGAGCGTTCGGTATCATTTTTTACATACTTATAATGTTGCTTATTTTTAAGGTCCCAATGACTAATAAACAATTCATTTTCTTTGTTAAACTCATCTATCCAATCATATGAAGTACTCTTACTTACATCCCAACTCTTAGCATAGAAACCATAACTATTATGTTCACCTTGTTCCATATCATCCCAGTACTCCATAAAAGCACGAGCCTTCTTCCGACCAGGCACTCCACGAGTTTGTTTTAGTTGTTGAATATAATCAGTTGGTATCATCATATAATTCATTCTCATAAGAAGTCTCCTAAGGAGTTTATAATTTCTTCCTCTATTGGTTCAGGTTTCGGTGCTGTTGGTCTAGTGGTTACATTAACTTTATTACCACCAAAAGGCATATTTGAACCGTATATTGTTTCTTCTACATGAATGCTCATAAACTCCAGGGTATTAGTATTTAGAGTTAAATTAATAGGTCCATAATTTACGTCTTGACGATTCTTCTTAACTTCTAACTTTCGCCTTGGGTCTGTTGGACCATCTGAAAAACTTATAAGTAGTTTCATATCAGCTTCATAATCACTCATAACAGAACCATATCCACTCATAGTTCCGTTACGTTGGTCCTCTTTAGATATCTGAGTAATCATAAATACAACTATGTTCAACTCTTGACATAGTCTCGAAAGAATTGCATCTATCTCGGCTATTTTCTCTACGCTACTTTGCCCTTTATAGTGCTTATGAGTAAGCTTCATCTTGGAATCTATTGCTACAAACCGTATATCTTGCTTACGCTTCATTCTCTTGATCATGCGACTTACATCACTTACATCATTACCCATCATTTGAGAATCAATTATGAAATAGTTTTGTCTATTGAAATTAGACTTAGCAAGTTGTCGTGCTATTTTCCACCTCGGCATCTCAAAACTAAAGAATAAGGTTTTATGATGATTTGCTACATTTTTAAGAATTTGTTTTGTAAGTAATGTTTTACCAACATTACTCTCGCCACCTATATGAATCAGTTGTGATGATTCTATACCACCACATAACATTGTGTCTATAGCATTGATTCCAGTCTTGATAAGTGGAGGAAGGGTCATAGTATTAAACTGCGATATGGCAGTATTCATGTCTATTGGCATATCTATATTAGAACCATTGTCTAGGTTTAAGAGCTGTGTTTCTATCTCCGCAACTACTTCATTACTCGAACCTAATTCTTCATGTGTTATACGCTGTATGGAGCTCGAAAGAGTAAGAAGTTTTCTAAGTTTTGACTTATCTAAGACTTCATCAACATAAGCTTTTGTGTTTGAGATAGGATTGGAAGAGAGTATTTCCATCATTACCTGTTCATCAAATGATTTACGTCGAGTAAGTTCTGCTTTGATAAACTCTTCATCTATAGGCTTACCTGACTGTGAAAGAACGCTTATTACTAGGAATATAGAACTGTGTGATGGCAAATAAAAATCATCAGGTTTTAAAATAGTTCCTAATTCTTCAAAAAGCTCTGGTTCAAATATAATTGAACTTAAAATACTTCTTTCAAAAGCTAGATTATATAAGTTGTCTTGCATTAGTAAACCCTTGCTTTAGGGTTAGACTCTAATGATGAGCCAGTATTTTTATAAAAGTACCTCGCGTGTACGCCACCTCTACTATTTGNTTCATCATACACCATAATCGGNCTCCACTCTGCATACTCTAAGTACTTATTTTTAAGGTCCTGCATACGTTGTGCTAGTCTTCCTATACCAAGTNCNACAGCNTCNTCNTGNGTGAGTGACCTACCCTGCTTGAAGTGCTTATTGAGGATGTCTGGTTGTGAGCCTGACTTAAAGTGTGTTGCCATTGTTAGACCTTTTTTAAATCTTCTTGTAGCTGCGTTGCTACAGTTATTACATCTTGAATTTCTTTTTGCAAGTTAAATTTTTCAATAGAACTTATCTCTCCATTTTGTAATGCTGCTTTTGCGGTTTTAAATACATCACTATTTTCAATGCTAAGACTGTCAACAAGTGTATTTATTTCACAACACGATGATTTAGTCTTAGCATTCTCTATGAGAGTGAGGTCAAATTGCCCTGCTAAGTATTGCAAGGCGTCATAGTTTCCTATAAGCTCCATGAAGTGAATAAATTCAGATACTGTAAAATCATTATCTGAAGAAGGTTTGAGTTTGTTTTCGAGTGTTCCTTTAGCCAGTCCCAACTCATGTGCTACATCTTCAAGTTTTAAATCTAGCTGTCTGCAATTAAGAACGATTGTTTTATGGATTAGCTTACACAGCTTGGGGTCTTTTGGACGCTTGTTAAATCTATATTCATTTGTCATTACAATACCTTTTCTTTGATTTCCGTACTTGCCTTACATTGTTCGTTTGCTGTATCATTCTCTAAATAGAATCTACCAAACACGAAAGGTTCAAGTGGATAGTTAGCGTCTACTATTTTTTTTAATTTATTACGATTTAATAGTCTATTTGCACTTAGTGCCATAGATATTTCAGCTTTATCTAGCCCTGTATCCTTGGCAATTTGTGTTATAGAGATATTGATTGATTTTTTATCCATACAAAATATTACTATTTTAGTAATTAAACGAATCTTAAATTATTACTAAAATAGTAAATCTATAAATGTTACTATATAAGTAACAATTAAACTGGAAAGAATTATGACACCTGAAAAAAAACTAGAATTATTATTAGAAGAAGCTGGATGGGGAGGAAAAGCAAAGCTTGCCAAGTATCTTAACGTGTCCCCTGTATATGTTACAAGATGGGTAACTGATGACAACTATTCTATTCCTAGAGACAAAGTTGTTGATATAGAATTGTATTTTAAATTATCACAAGGAACGCTTTTATCTTTAGGCATTTCAACCCAAATAAGAACCATACCCCTTATAGGTCTAGCCTCATGTGGGATTCCTCAAGAGTATGATTTAAACGGCTATGAAGCTGTTCCTATAGGTGAAGAACTTTACCACGAAGGAATGTATGCAGTAAGAGCTGAAGGCGATAGCATGAGTCCTAAAATTAACAACAACTCTCTAGTCTACTGTAGAACCAACATGCAAATAGATAGCGGAAATATAGTTCACTACTCCATCAACGGAGAGAGCGGTATCAAAAAGTATAAAATAAATGAAAAACGTGACATAATATCACTCATACCAATTAACAGTGATTTTGACATCATCACAGTACATGCCGACGATGGAGTAAACTTGAAAATGTCTAAAGTTGTAGGTGTTGTAGATACGGAGTTTTAAATGAGTAAGTTTATAAATATTCAACTTCTTGTTTTAAAACAACGCCATCAGCTAAAACACCCTTAGCCAACCCTATAAGTTCATCTATAATTAAATTATGACATATCAAGAAAAAAAGTATATGTACACTATGTAAGCCTTAAACGGGGTATTAGCAATATTCTTTTATAGTATATTTCTACAAAGCACATAAGATTTTGTGTTTACATAGTAAGCTAAAGCATGAGGTCATTCCTATGGATTAAGGTTCTGAAACTATTTATGCTAGAATATTTATAAACATTAAAAGGTGTAATTATGTTTATAAAAAGTTTCAATGTATCAATTAGGTGAATTTCCAGAATCTTGAGGACTGAAAAAGCTAGAAAAAAAGGTAAGTTAAAATAGCATCAAATTGAGTATTCAACTTTAATTACAACACAAGGAAAATAAATTGACAATAAATAATGTAGCAGTTCATAAAATTACTAAAACTAGTAGTTCACAAAACCCAACACTTGATTTTGCAGATAGAGAATTAGACTTAAGTAATCAAGATATATTAGATTTTGGTGTTTCACTTGCTCAAACATACTTTGATAAAAAATCAAGATTTTATACTGTTTTTAAAGTTGAGGAAGATGTTGAACCACCATTTAAAATAAAATTAGATTCATATACAAATGGAACAGCTTTTTATCAATATTCTAGACAAGTAGCAACAATACTAAAAGAAAAAATGAATGATGAAGCAGCATCTCGTGGTGGTTATATTATCGTAATGGACTATATTTCCACAAATGGGAATAGATATGTTTTTATATCTCTACTAAACAACAAAGAAAACTTTAGTGTAAATGACTCTTTAGATGTAGTTAAAAATCTAGCTTTAAATATTGAAAATATGGCAATGGCTAGCATTGTTAATCTAACTAGATATAAAAATGAACAAGATAACTATATTACCTTTATACGAGGAGTAAGAGCTATACCTGATTACTTTATATCATTTATTGGAGCAAATAAAGATAGAAGAAGTGACATACGAGATGTAAGTCAAAGTTGGGTTGATGCAATAGATAGCTTTTTTGAAAGTAAAGAAGTATCTGTCGACTTAGTTGAGCAGAGAACTAACTCTTTATTGACTCAAATTAAAAATTTAAATAGAAATGAAGATTTAATTACTTCTGATATAATTGCTAATATTATTTATCCTGATAATCCATCAGAATTTATAGAATATATTTATCATGAAGATTCAGAGTTTGAGCTACCATCTGAGATGGATAGAATGGATACTCAGATATTAAACAGTTTAAATACAGTAAATTACCACAACAAAAGCAAAGGGTTTGGCTTGAAATTTAAACGAAAAGATATTGATACTATCATTAGAATAGATGATAACTCTATCACTATAATAGATCAAGACATAATAAATGAAGTGAGAAATGCAATCAATGAACCATAGTTATACACACTCTTATAATGATTTTAAAAATGATAATATTAACATCAAATATAATGATTCAAAGAGTGCAGAGATAACATTTAGTGACTTATCTTTATTTATAAAAAATTTCCCGAGTTATTCTTTTGTATGCAATGAAAAATTAATTGAAACTTATAAAATTGATAATATTATATGTGAAGATAATACCAATGAAAAATCTTATGAAAAATACAAAGAAATATCTGTACTTGATAGTATCATCAATAAAATATCATTAGATAGCAAAAAGTCATCTCCAAGATGTTATGAGTATGAGATATTTAACACAAGAAAAACTCTTATAAAGAACACAATTACCTTAGCTGTTCTAGAGACATTAAATGATGACTTTTTTAAACAAATAAATTATATT
Organism: Sulfurimonas sp.; assembly: GCA_016764205.1. Next base: position 4,044 of record JAESSH010000058.1, on the reverse strand, counting down.
AATGAAAGATTATCTACTTTAAACAAACCTCAATTAGAACTAGAAAAATCCTTTCTAGCTAAATCTATAGAAGATGTATTTAAACAAAAAAATATACAAAAGAATAGCACATATGATGATTTAGTAGAATGTTTTGATGAGATATGTGAAGAGCATGAACTACTACAAAGAGCCTACTTAGATAGTTTAGATACTAATTCAATAAAGTTTGATTACCAAAAGAAAACTCAAGAGGTAAATGATAAATTACAAACTATATTAAGTGATATGCAAAATAAACTAATTATTCCACCAATTGCATTAATTATTGCATTGGCAAATATTCATGACAAACCAATACTTATTAAATCATTGACAATGTTAATATTATTTTTCTTTTTTGTAATAGTTGGTTACTATGCATATAATCAATATAAAATACTTGATAATTATATACTTACTATAGATAATTGGAAAAAGTTTTATTTGAAGTTTTTATCAAAGAATTTTAAAAGGATAGAAACTAACTTTAAGAACATATCAGATATTGCATCTAATATTCAGACTACAATTGCAATAACATCTGTTGTCAATTTTATATTATATGTAATTGCATTGGCATTTATATTTTAATTATTTACTTTTAAAATGTTAGTAACTTTACAGTTGGAGTTTGGGTCATTGTTTGGATACTTGTTGTTATGAGTGCGGCAAGTGAAAAAACAGCTTACAAAAATAAGCTAAAAAAAGAGTATCAGAAGAAAGAAAACTTTCTTCAAAGTTAATATTCTATAAATATTTAATGAGATATTCTTCAGAGATGATAGCTACCTTAATGCTAAATATTGGAAAAGAGCTAGCATCAGTTGCAAAAGATATTTTCAAAAAGTAAATACCAAGCAACAACCAAAATCCAAAGTACAGCAGAGCCTATTAATCTATACTTCAGATGGCTTAGCACTTGAGGGGCTTAGTCTTAAATTACTTTATAATATTTTATCTACACTGAACATCTAACATATATAAACCTTGACTCTTAGAATCACTAAATTGAACATTACCAAAATATTGAGAAGTTGAACCAGAATCTTTTGTAGACATTGAGCCATTTGTAGCTTCGTAGTTTTCAAAACCTTTTTCAAAACATACTTCTTTTGCTCTTCTATAAGCGTTTTTCATTACAACGTGGTGAGAATCGTGGACTCCACCCATATAGCTAACTTTGTATTTGTCTTTTCCAATTTCAAAGTCGGAATATCCTACTCTAGAAGTCATCCCATCACCATATTTTTTATAAGCTATTGGACTCATGCATCCCGATAGTACTAATAGTAGTGCTATTGCAGAAAGTGTTATTATTGTTTTCATTTTATTCCATTCTCCATATATCACTATTATATCTAACATACTATTACTAATTTAGTAATAGTTTAAGCTTCTTTTAATTACTAAATTAGTAATATTATTCTATGCAAACAAAAAAATACTTTCAAAAAATGGCATTTCTTCTTTTCAGTCTTAAGACTTTATTTGAAAGATTTGAAAAAACACTTGAACGGTTCGCCGAAAAGTTATTTTAAGGGTTAAATATGAATGAGACGACGGCAATAGTTATATGGATTGTGGCTGTAGTAGCTTTTATAGCTATTGTAGTCCGATGGTTTTTAAAAGAGCATAGAAATACCAACTATATACAAAACAATGACCGTGTTTTTAATGACTTTTATACTCTTGGTAAACGGTTTAAACAATGACACACGGTGAAGTTTGGTTTAAGCGAAAACAGAAGGCAGACTTAGGTATAGAGCCTGAACGTAGTATAAAAGAAAGACCTCTTCCTAAACCTATGAGTAGAAAGGATGCTGCAAAATACTACAACACGAGGCTGTTCGCTTATTGGATTGATTACTTGGATGACAGGTTGTCAATACACAGAAAAAGAGAAATAATAAGTGCTCTTATGTTTGGGCATACCAAAAATTATAAAAACTTGGTGGAGCTAAATTATGGCAAATAAACACAATAGCACTTCTCACTCAAGAGAATATATTATTAATGTTATGTGGGGCGATTTTAATGGCAAGATAGATGATGAAGTAATTGAAAAGTCACTCATTAATTTGGGTCTTATTTCCGCCATCGCAAAAAGTTGGCTAAAAGAGCATTTCATAGATAAACAATTATCAGCTAAAGAATGTGCAGAACTTTCAGGATGTAGTTTAGGTCATGTTCAAAGAAAAATACAAGATTATAAGTTAAATAAAAAAAGCTTTGGCATTACAAACGGAAATAATCAAGCCTTTAGAAATATGATTTGGAAAAGAAACATACAAAACGCACAGCCAAATCGAGTAGAGGTAGTTGTGTTTCGTGCTTTAGATGACGCTTTCATATTTGAATGTCCTAGTATCACAGAAACTGCTAAGAAGTTAGGAATAGCAAGAGAACATGTGAGAGATTGTTTAAGTCCTAAAAAACCAAGAAAAACAGCAAATGGCTTTAAATTTATGCACAAACGAGCTTGGGAAGAACATAAAAAGTTTAACAAAATGACTATCACAGCAGATACATCATACAAAGATATGATAGCTATAGCACGAGCTGATATTCATAAAAACAGGGAGGTAAAATATGTGTAAAGAATCAATACACGAAACACACGCACAATCACAAGCAGACTTAAATAGAGAACTCTATGAAATGGAACAAGACATTAAAAACTGTGATAGCGATGAGGGGAAAGAAGCAATTCTAAATAAATACTCACACTATCAACATCTCGAAGAAATAGAAGAGATGAAAGAGCTGTTCAATACTGGAGAGTATATTTGTTTTTATAGAGAAAGCCTATTAAGTAATTGGGTTCGTCTTAGAGAACCTCTTTTTATAGAAAACTCTTTGAAGTATAAGTTAGAAAAAAAGGAAAAAGATTATGAAACAAAAAATTAATCAATTAGATGTAAAAAAATACTTTTGCAAAAAAATACGATTTGTATGTGAGGTTCATTCGGATTTAAAAGACAAAGATTTTTGTGTCTTAGGCATATATGAAAGTGCAATTGCAATAGTTGAATGGGATAAGAGAGGTGAATACAATTTTGATTTTTACACACTTAAATCGCTAGGCGATATAAAAATTATAGAGTTTTCATGAGAAATGCAAGATTACAAGAATTACTGAATCTAATACTCTATACAAATGAAATAACAGCAGAAACAGATAATGCACACTTAGAAATATGTGAAGAGTTTGATAATCTTCATTCTAAAATATTAGATTTAGAAACTGCTAATGCTGATTTACACATTGAATCAATAAAAGCAGATGAAATTACAAAACAAATTCAACACCTAGACAGCACTATGCAAACAACAGCGAAAGCTATTGAAGAGAACCTTGGCCATCCACATACTCCAGTAATGCAAATGATGTTAGAGGATGATAAGCAACAAAGAGCAAGACTCGTTGATGAACTTCAAGAGATAAAAGGAAATAAAAAATGAAAGAAAAACAGGAGGTAAAGTTATGAATAGAGAACAATATTTATTAGTATGTTTAAGTGAAGAATGTGCGGAAGTGCAACAAGCTATCTCTAAATCTTTACGGTTCGGTTTAGATAATTTTCATCCTATTAGCAAAAAAACTAATCACATTGATATTTGCAATGAACTAAATGATGTTATAGCTGTTGTAACTTTATTGATACGAGAAGGACTCTTAGACTTTGAAATAATAAATAATATAGAAGACAGTGTGAATAAAACAGAAAAAATAGAAAAATGGATGAAAAACTCTACAGAGCAAGGAATTTTAGATGAAAATAATTATTGAAGCACAATTTAAAGATACATACGACACTCATTTTATAATCAAAGAGCATTCGTGGGATTCTCTGAGAAGAACCATAGTAAGAGATAGTGCGACTAGGTTTAGTTCTCGCTCAGAAACTGCATCATTTTTAAACGAGATGGCAAAAAATAATCCAAGATTTGATGAGTGTACATATTCGTTTATTGAGGTAGAAAATGTTTGAAACACTAGAAAATGGAACACCACCAACAAGA
>JAESSH010000057.1 GCA_016764205.1 Sulfurimonas sp. | reverse complement strand
ATAGTTGCATTTATGTAAGGAAGTTCAATCCATCTTTGTGCACCAAGTCTGGCATGACCGAAAAATTCAACAGCTACAAGAAGGGCTATGTTTATCCAATAAATAAATGGAATTAGCCAATTCATACGTCGTATTGGCAGCAAAAATACAAAGAAGAATACCAGGACAGAGATAGCCACATAAGCAGTTTGCTTTTGTGCAAGTGCAGGAACAACTTCTTCAATAAGCAAATGAGAAATAATTACTAAGGGTATTATTAAAATGATTGAAATAAAATCAAATTGTGCTAAAATACGTTTATCAAATCTCCACAAAAAATAACTCCAATATAGGATAGGTTTAAGGACTTTATTTAATCTCAGCATTATAGCAAATATGCTAGTACAAGGCAAAAAATTGTAGGAGCTATTTATAGCTTTAAAAGTTTTTAACGTAGTAGTAGCGTGTCTGCTATAATGCCCTTTGGGAGCTAAAAAGAAAGACAATCTTGCACAAAATTTTTCATCTCCATAGCTATGGCTATGAGTCAAAAAAAGTTTTGCACAATCTTATTTTTCTTTTTAGCTCTGAGACTTAAAGAAAGTCCTTAAACCTATCCTAGTTTTAGGAATTGTAACATAAAGGTTAATAATGAGCGATATAAAAACATATACATCACAAAATGTAGAGCGTTTAGATGTGTTTCTATCTTCACAAATCGAGCAAACACGTTCTCAAATAGCACAGCTGATAAAACAAGGCTATGTAATGATAGAAGATAAAAAAGTAACACGTCCTGGTGTAAAATTAAAAAAAGAGCAAACTGTTCAAGTAGAGTTTCCTGAGGCAAAAAAAGAAAAAGCTCTTGATGTTGACTTTGATGTAGAGATTCTTTATGAAGATGATGACGTACTTGTTATCAATAAGCCTTCTGGTGTGACAGTCCATCCAGCTCCAAGCGTTAAAGATGCAACTATTGTTGATTGGTTAAAGCATAAGGGGATTAGACTCTCAACTATCAGTGGTGAAGAACGTCATGGAATTGTACACCGCCTTGATAAGGGTACAAGTGGGACAATGGTTGTTGCTAAAAACAACAAAGCACATGAGTTTCTCTCAGAACAACTTCAAGACAAGAGTATGGGTAGGTATTATATTGCTGTACTTAACCCACCATTAAAAGAAGATATAACTACCATAGAGACAAATATAGGAAGAAGCCAGAGTAATCGTTTAAAAATGGCCAATGTTGGTACTGGTAAATATGCTAAAACACAATTTGCTTCTCTGCTCCCTTCAAATGATGAAAGTACACAGTTTGTAGCATGTAAATTATTTACAGGAAGAACACATCAAATTCGTGTTCATTTAGAGAGTATTAACAGACATATTTTAGGTGATCATATCTACGCTATAGCGCCTAAACAAGAGAAATCGGAACGTATTTTGCTCCATGCATACATAATATACTTTATACATCCTAGCACAAAAGAGAAGTTATCATTTGTTGCAAATCTTGATCCTATAATGCAGACCTATATAGATAAAAAATTCAATGCGGAGAAAATTAATGAAGTTATNCAACCTAACTATATACTTGGGCGTTTTAATACTGACATTTAATGCTTGTGTAGGAACGACTCCATCACCAAGNNAAACANCAGTNATAGATTCTTCNTTACCTGTAGTTACGCTTAGTAAAGCAGGTNTTTTTACGGATATGAAAGCTGTTGGTTTTGAATGGGAAAGTATGAAAGACCCTCGGGTAAAAGGTATTTANGTATATAAAAAATCTTTTGCACAAGAGCTCACAGAGTACGAATTCCAAGAGACTATAAACAATCGTTTTGTTACGCANTATATNGATGAANATGTCCAACCACAAAGTAAATATGCTTATTATTTTAAAACTTTTACCCAAAACTCAGAATCAAACCCAAGTAAAGAGGTAGTAGTAAATACTCTACCAGTGCTTGAGTCTGTATCTTGGATTCATGCAGTAGCAAACATGCCACGAAGTGCTAAAATTATCTGGAGACCGCATACAAACCAGATAGTGAAGCGTTATATACTCGAGAGAAAAACCTTAGAAGAAGACAAGTGGAGTGAGCTTGAGAGTATTAACGGACGACTTAATGCTGAGTATATTGATGAAGACTTAAAAGATAANTTTGTNTATAAGTACAGAATTAAAGTACTCACATACAATGGCATTACATCAAAACCAAGCCAAGAAGTTAAAATTGTTACAAAAGCATTACCTCGAGCAGTTGAGAATATTAGAGCTACAAAAAATTTACCAAAACAGATTAAANTAANNTGGGAAAGAGNAGNAGTTGAAGATTTTTCGCATTATAATATTTATAGAGCAGAGCGTATTGATGGAAATTATGATCTTGTTCTTAAAGCCCAAGACTTAGAGTTTGTAGATAAGATAGAAGAAGATGNAAAGAATTATTTTTATAGAGTAAGTACAGTAGATAAGGATGATTTACAAAGTGAATANACTCTAAAATCAGCGCATGGAAAATCACTCTCTAAGCCTATAACNCCATCCTTAGTTGAAGCACAAATGCTAGGAGATAATCTAGAAATTAACTGGAATTCAACAGACCCAAGAGTGAAAACCTTTGTTGTACGTAAAAAATCAAAGTTTAGTTGGATAAATATCACGAATGAAGACTTTGTAGGCATNAAAGGAACAAGTTTTNTTGATACTTCAGTTGCACCAGAGACTACATATACNTATGAAGTGTATAGCGTAGATGAGTTTGGTATAGTGTCCGAGCCAAGCATACAAGTGAAATACACAACTACAAAGGAAGAAGGAAAGATACCTGTAGCAAAGGACGAGAATATAACTCCTCCTCAAAGTGAGGTAACTGTTCCACAAGATATACAAAACGTAGTACAACCTATGGATGATTTAGATGTGAGTTCTCTTTAATGCCCCACCTGCATATTGAATCATTTAAAGAAATTGAGTATCCACAAACNNTAGATGGTGTTNCNTTTAATTATANTGTGCAAAATGTAAATCATACAAATGAGATGTTAATNTCTGTAAAAGTTCAAGAAGATGATTTCTTTTTACTTGTAAAGCGAGATAATAACAAGCATTTGTTAAAGTCTGACAAATTAACACGACCTGCTTCTATCTACAATGTACATAAGGCACTTCTTGCATATGCAAAGTTAGCAGAATTAAATGTTTTGTTCTCAAATGTTCCAGAGTATGAAAAAAATATTCATCTCCAAGAGGTAAGTGCCTTAAAGAAAATAGAATATTTCGTAGATAGCTTTCCAGAATCACAAGAACTTAGAATTGAAGTTGGTTTTGGCTCAGGAAGACACCTCCTACATCAAGCTAGTACAAACCCTAATGTTCTTTTTATTGGGATTGAGATTCATAGACCATCGATTGAGCAAGTTCTTAAACAGATTTCTATNCAAGAGTTAGATAACCTAGTTGTACTTGATTATGATGCAAGACTTTTTATGGAGTTAGTACCATCAAATATTGTAGAAAAGATTTATGTGCATTTTCCGGTTCCTTGGGATAAAAAGCCTCACCGTCGTGTGATTTCTACTACCTTTATAGAAGAAGCGAATCGTGTACTTAAGGTTGGGGGAAAACTTGAACTCCGAACAGACAGTGAAAATTATTATGCATACTCCTATGAAACATTTATTGCTTTTAATAAAACCACATTACAAATAAATAAGAATAAAGAGATAGCCATTTCTTCAAAGTATGAAGATAGATGGAAGAAAATGGAAAAAAATATTTATGATGTAACGATGATAAATGAAGAACAGTCTTCTGACCTTTGTATAGAAGGAACATTTGACTTTGGAGAAGCAAATAGTAGCCTAGAAGATATTGCAGCCTTGCATACTAAAATAGAAAAACTTGAAAACTCTTTTATCCATTTTGAGAGACTNTATGCAAAAGACTCNATTACCTTGTTACGCATTTCTATGGGAAGTTTTGATAGACCAGAACATTTATATGTTGTAATCAAGGGTAAAACAGTATCATATTATCCACATTTGCCTTTAAAATCTAAAAGTAATTTAATAGCACATAAATATCTTAATGGAGTCCTGCATGGATAAAGTTATCATTGCTGAAAATTTATCATTAGCGTATTCAAATGAAGAAACGATTATCAATAAGATAAATTTTTCAGTTGATTCTGGAAGTTTCGTTTTTATAACAGGAGCGAGTGGTAGTGGAAAATCCACCTTACTAAAATCATTTTATGGGGCATTAAGACCAGAACACGGTAGTTTAATCGTTGGTGGTGTAGAGATAAAAAAAGTAAGTAAATCAAAATTAAATTTTTTACGACGTCATATTGGAATTGTTTTTCAAGATTATAAACTTGTAAAAGAGTGGACGATTGAGAAAAATATTATGCTTCCACTCATNATAAATGGATATGANAAAAATGTAACACAAAATCAAGTAGATAGCTTACTNAAACATGTCCGTCTTAAACACCAGTCTGGAAAATATCCATTAGAGTTAAGTGGTGGAGAGCAACAGCGTGTTGCTATGGCTCGAGCACTTTCTCATAACCCAATTTTGATTCTAGCGGATGAACCAACAGGTAATCTCGACGATTACTCAGCCGGGCTAATTTGGAATTTACTTGAAGGTGCAAACACGCAACTTAAAACGACAGTTATTGTTGTAACACACCACATTCCAGAGACTATGAATATTGACTATAAGCATTTTCATATAGAGTATGGGAGTATTCATGAAGTCAATTAAAAACCATCTATCTCTTGTTATAGCACTTGTTAGTATTTTATTTTCCCTGCAAGTTTTTATTATTGTCGATAGATCTATTAGTGCATACAAGGATAATTTAGTAAACAATTACTCTCTCATTGTTGTTGCACAAGTGAAGGTTACAGACAAAAAGATGAAGTCTTTTTCTCCTTTAATCGATACTATTGAAGAACTTAATCCTGATTCTGTGATTAGAAGACTTAATACAAATATTAACAATAAAAATTTAGAACTTTTAAAAATAACGCTTCCAAAGTTTTACAAGTTAAAGCTTACGCGTTTTCCAACCTCAGATGAGGTAGATAACTTAACAAAAAGAATCTTAAGGCATCAGTCTGTCACAAAGGTTGAAAATTTTTCAAACAATCATGATAACACCTTTAAGTTATTACTTCTTTTTAAAGATGTGATTACTGTTTTTTCTATTTCTATGTTTGTAGTTACAATTCTTTTGATTTTAAAAGAGTTACGTATTTGGCAGTTTTTACATAATGAAAGAATGAGCATTATGGGGCTTTTTGGTGCACCTGTTTGGTTAAGTTCGGCAGTACTTTTTAGACTTGCTATTGTTGATGCTATTATTGCGAGTATTATTACCTTTATTCTTTTTTCCTACCTCTCCACAAGCTTTTGGGTTAAAGAACAATTTAACACTATAGGCATTGATATTGTTATTTTTGACAGCATGATGGATTTTATTCTTTTGTTTGTGGTAGCAATATCTTTATCGATTGTTTTAGCACTTCTTATTGTTATAGGACATAAAGAAGAAGCATGATAAAGTTTTCATTAGTCCTCCTNGTATGTTTTTATACTCTCTTAGCAAAGAATGATATTGACACAAAGATTAAGGCTACAAATAAACAAATAAGCTCTTTTAGCAATAACTANACAAAACTNAATAAACAAATGGCAAGAAANGCAAAAGCTATTTTGCAAGAAAGATTAAAAATACAAAAGCAACAAAAGTTTTTGAAAAATCTAATAAGTCAACTCTCAGATAAAGAACTTTCTTATAAAGAAAATAAAATTCAATTAACGAGTTTAATAATATTGAATGAAAAACTCAAAAAAGAACAAAATATTATTGAAGAAGAACTTGTTTTTGTTATTGCACAGAGTGTTTCTTTATCTGTAATTTTAGAAGGTGATTATTCTTCTGATGAACAATCTCTTATGGAGTTTGAGGTATTAGAGAAAATGTTAGGAGCGTCAAAAGCAAAGGCAAACCTTCTTAACCGTAAGTTTAACACGAACGCAAAAGATATAAATAGTCTAAGTAAGCAAGCAAGTTTTTTAAAAAAATCTATAACTAGTATAGACTCTAAGCGTAAAAAATTACTTCTAACACAAAAATTAAACAAAAAATCTTTAAAAAAACTAGAAGTTGCTAAAAGTGCATATAAAAAGAAACTAAAAAATGTGTTAAATAAACAAGATGCATTAAAGAAAACATTGGCAATATTAAATATAATTAAAATAGACACAAGAAAAAAAGAAAAAGAGGAAAAGCAAAGACGTATTGCCTTTGAAAACCAGCAGATACTTTCAAATAAAAACTTACCAGATGTTAAGAAGCATGGAAGTAGTTATCAGGCTATTAAAACGAGAAAATATAGAGGAAGTAAAACAATTGCACCTCTTGACTCCTATACAATTTCGAAAAAATATGGAACGTATACAGATCCAATTTATGGAATCAAAATTTTTAATGAATCAATTTCTTTAAAACCAAGAAGAGCGAATGCAAAGGTTAAAACAGTTTTTAACGGTAAGGTTATTTATGCAGCTAAGACAGCTGTATTAGACAATATTGTAATAGTTGAGCATACAAATGGTTTGCATACTATTTATGCTAACTTGTCCCAAATATCTCCAAATATTAAAAAAGGGAAAAAGATTAAAAAAGGTTATACCATTGGAAGAGTGAGTGAAGAATTGATATTTGAAGTAACACAAAAGTCGTATCATATAAATCCAATTCGATTATTTAAATAATAATTATTTTTTTCAATAACTTTAGATATAATTTTAAAAAAAAGAGATTTATATAGTATGAACTTTATTCAAACACGTGGATACGATGAAAAAGAATTCAAAACAGTAACATTTTCAGAGGCTATTCTTAATCCCATCGCCTCATTTGGTGGTCTTTATGTACCGGAAAAACTTCCTGCTTTAGGAGAAGAGTTCTTAAAAAAACATTTAAACTCCTCGTATAAAGAATTAGCTTTGGATATGTTGGCAAGATTTGAGATAGATATTGCGCAAGATATAATTGATGAGGCATTGTCTTTATATGATAACTTTGATGATTCAAAAAACCCAGTTCCAGTTGTTAAAGTAAAAGACAATCTTTATGTAAGTGAACTTTACCATGGTCCAACACGTGCTTTTAAAGATATGGCACTGCAACCCTTTGGAAAAATACTTTCATCTATCGCACAAAAAAGAGAAGAAAACTATCTTATTCTTGTGGCTACGAGTGGGGATACTGGTCCAGCTGCACTCGAGACTTTTAAAAATCAAAAAAATATTCAAGTTGTATGTATGTATCCTGCTAATGGAACAAGTGATGTACAAAGACTTCAAATGGTTACTGAAGATGCAGATAATTTAAAAGTTATTGGAATAAAAGGTAACTTTGATGATGCACAAGATGCACTTAAAAATCTTTTAGCAAGTGATAGTTTTAAGGCAATATTAGCTGAGAAACATATCTCTTTATCTGCTGCAAATTCTGTAAATTTTGGAAGAATCATTTTCCAAATTATTTATCATATTCATAACTATTTAGAACTTGTACGTAAGGGCGCTATTAGTATTGGTGAAAAAGTGTACCTAAATGTTCCAAGTGGAAATTTTGGAAATGTTCTTGGTGGATTTTACGCCTTTGAAATGGGTCTTCCTGTTGAAAAACTGCTTATCTCTTCAAATGAAAATAACATTTTAACACGTCTCATCCAGACTGGTATTTATGATATTAGAGATGCAGACTTAAAATGTACAACATCTCCAGCTATGGATATTTTAAAGTCATCAAATGTTGAGAGAGTTCTTTTTTCTTTATATGGAGCTGAGCGTACGAGAGAGCTTATGCAAGATCTTGATTCTAAAAATATTTATACCCTAACCCCTGGTGAGTTAGTAAAATTACAAGAAATTTTTGAAGCTGATTATTGTAGTGATGAAGAGGGTAAGGCATTTATTAAAACAGCATTTAATGATGGCTACTTGATGGATCCACATACGGCAACATGTTTTAAAACATATACTACAAAAGCAAACCCGTGCATTAAAAGTATTATTTACTCAACTGCTGAGTGGACAAAATTTTCACCCGTGATTGCGAATGCCCTTACGGGTGAATCTGGAACGGAAGATAGTATTGCCTTAGAATTAATTTCTAAAGAAGCAAAGGTAGAGATTCCCTCTATGATAAAAGGATTATTTAATAAAAAAATAATTCATGATTCTATTATAGAAAAAGAAGATATAGAAAAAGAGATATTGAAGTTTTTATAACTTCAATAGTATCTTAGAGCTCGGTAGCTTTTTTATAAGCCTCCTCGATAGCATCTATACAAGAGTTTCTTACATTACCTGCTTCTAAAGCCCCGTAACCTGCGGCTGTAGTCCCACCTGGACTCATAACACTATCCTTAAGTAGAGCAGGGTGAATATCTTGAATTAGTGTGCCAAATCCAGCAAAGAGTCCTCGCATGATAGCCATAGAATCTTCTCTTTTTAAACCTTGTTTTACTGCTCCATCAGTAAGTGCTTCAGCGATGAGCGCTAGGTAAGCAGGTCCACTTCCAGCAAGGGCAGTAGCTATGTCAATCTCTTTTTCACTTCCTAGCCATCTAGTACTTCCAATAGTTCCTAGAAGTTCTTGTGCTTCTTCTTTATAGTTGGTATCACCTGTAAGTGTTGTCATTGATTTTTGNACACTTGCAGCAAGGTTTGGCATNGTTCTNACAAGAGCNTNTGGNTTAAGGTTNTCTCTTAGTTTTTGCAGAGATGTTCCNGCTAAAACAGAATAAATAACNCTTGCNNTTCCTCGTAGTCGTGTAGAAATTTCTTCAACNTTNGCAGGTTTTACACAAAGCATTATNGTCTTGTCNGTCATATCATAGTNATCCATGAGTGCCTTNGTNATTGTAACACCAAGTGCATNNTCAAACTNGNTTATTTTTTCTAAACTTCTTCCAACAACTTCGATTTTGTAAGTATTTTTAAGTCCCTTAGCAATACTAAGTGCCATATTTCCATTTCCGATAAAAGTTATTGTTTTCAAGTTTGTTCCTTAATTTTATGTGTAAAATGAAGAAAACCTTCATTCAACTAACGCCGCTTCTGTGTTAAAACACGATGCAGAAAAAGACTAAATTTTTTTCTGTACAAGGACTAAAGTATAATTAATTTATGGTAGTATAGCATTAATAAGAACGAGGCAAAAATATGGAACAATTTTTAAAAAAAGCAAAGAGTGCAAGTCGAATTTTAAATACACTGAGTGGCAAAGAAAAAAATAGAATTTTAAAAGAAATGGCGGTGTCTTTGCGTGAAAATACAGTATCTGTACTGAGAGAAAATGAAAAAGATATATCTGATGGAAAGAAAAATAATTTAAGTTCTGCCTTGATGGATAGATTGTTTTTGAACGAGAAACGTATAGACTCTATGGCAGTGGCAATAGAAGAAATAGCAGGCTTAAGAGAACCAATAGGGCGTGTGCTTGATGGTTGGGTAACTGAAGATGACTTAAAGATTGAGAAGGTAAGTATTCCTATTGGTGTGATTGGAATCATTTATGAATCTCGTCCAAATGTTACAAGCGATACGGCAGCCTTATGTTTTAAGAGCTCCAACGTATGTGTGCTTAAAGGTGGAAAAGAAGCTGAAAACTCTAACAAAGCAATTGCAAAAGTGCTTCAAAGTGTTTTAGAGAAAAATGAGCTACCAACTTCACTTATCTCTTTAATACCAGACAGCTCACGCGCAGGTGTGGCTAAGCTTATAAAAATGGACAAGTATGTAGACCTTATTATCCCACGTGGTGGGGCAGGGCTTATTAAGTATGTGAATGATAATGCAACAGTGAGTGTTGTTAAACATGACAAAGGACAGTGCCATACCTATATAGATAAGGATGCAAACTTCGATAAGGCAATAGCTATTGCTATCAATGCAAAATGTCAGCGTCCTGGTGTTTGTAATGCAATGGAAACTCTTCTTATTGACAGGTCAATTGCTTCAGATATTTTACCACGATTAAAAAAAGAGTTTGACCTGCAAAAAACAGAGTTAAAAGCCTGCTTAGAAACACAGGCAATTATAGAGTCTGCACATGCAACGGACGAGGATTATGACACAGAGTATTTAGCAAATATTTTAAACATAAAAATAGTTGCTGGAGTAAATGGAGCAATAGAACATATTATTCGGTTTGGCTCAGGACATTCTGAAGCAATTATCACTGAAAATATTTCTACAGCAGAAGAATTCTTAAATGCTATTGATTCTGCTGCTGTGTATGTAAATGCTTCAACGCGTTTTACTGATGGGGGAGCTTTTGGTTTTGGAGCAGAAGTCGGAATTTCAACAAATAAGCTTCATGCACGTGGACCTATGGGAATAGAGGGGCTTACAACGTATAAGTATAAAATTTACGGAAATGGGCAGACTCGATAGTTAGATGAGCTATTTTCCAGCATTTATACAATTACAAAACAAAAAGATTCTTCTGGTGGGCGGTGGAAAAATTGCCCTAGAGAAGTTAGGAAAACTTTTAGATTTTACAAATGAAATTTCAATTATTGCTCTCAGTATTTCTGATGAGATGTTAAAAAAAATCAATACAAACAATCTTCACTATGAACAAAGAGAATATAAAAGGGGAGATGTAGAAGGATTTTCTCTTGTCATTGTAGCAGTAGATTCTTTAGTAGTACAAGAAGAAATTTTTTTAGAGTCAAAGCATTATAACTGTCTTTGTAACTCTGTAGACTCTGTAGATTTTTGTGATTTTATTTTTCCCTCATATATTAAAAAAGATGAGCTCACTATCGCTATTTCTACCTCAGGAGCATCACCTGCATTTGCGAAACATTTTAAAACGTATCTCGCAGCATTATTGCCAAAAGGGATTACAGAGTTCTTATCTCAAATGAAATCTTTACGTCAAACTCTTC
>JAESSH010000056.1 GCA_016764205.1 Sulfurimonas sp. | reverse complement strand
GTAGTACTAAGCCCGAAGGCTTAATATTATAGGCGTGATTCGTAACGTCTCATCATATAAAGACGCTTTAGCATTTTCTTACGAGAAGCTATTTTGAATTTCTTACGCTTTTCAGTTTCAGTTTCATGGAAACGTCTAGCACGAGCTTCTGTAACGATTAAGTTACGGTCAGTCTGCTTCTTGAAACGGCGGTAAGATGCATCAAAATTATCATCACTACGTAGTACGATACCTGGCATATCACATCACCCACTTTCTTTTAAATTTTGTCGAGTTGGAAGTATAGCGTAATATATAGCCGATACAAAATTCATTAACGAGCTCTGTTTTGTTTAGATGGTATAATTATCCAATACTATATATGTTTAGATAAAGGATTCTTGATGAAATATGCTCCAAGCTTTAAATTATGGCATTGGCTCAACGCATTTGTAGTACTAGGTTTATTGGGAACTGTTTTTTTAAGAAAAACATTTTTAAGTTGGAAAACAAATTCTGAAATACTTATGAACGAGTTAGCGGAACTTGACATTGTAGTAAGCCTCGAGCAGGCAAAAGAATTGGCGATAGCTATTCGTGCGGGCATGTGGGAATGGCATATTATTTTAGGATATGCTCTTGCAAGTCTCCTTGCATACAGGGTAGTTCTCTTTTTTATAGGCGCGACTAAGAAAAAGAGCTTTATAAAGATGAGTCCTCATAAAAAGGGAGTAGAGATAGTGTACTATCTTTTTTACGGGGCACTCTTTTTTATGGCTACGAGTGGAATGCTTATGGTCTATTATGAAGAGCTGTCTTTTAGTAAAGACCTACGGAGTGATATTAAAGAGGTGCATGAGCTTGTATTTAATTTTATACTTTTTTTCACGCTTATTCACACAGTTGGTATAGTTTCCGCGGAGCTTGGTAAAGAAAAAGGAATTATTTCAAATATGATAAGTACACGCAAAAATAATTAGTATTTAATTCTCTACGAGATATAATCTTCATTATGATTACCCAAGATTCCATAGAAGCCTTAAAGGCACGACTTGATGTTGTTGATGTTGTAGGCTCGTATGTGGAACTTAAAAAAGCTGGTGTGAATTATAAGTCTCCTTGTCCTTTTCATGATGAAAAATCTCCCTCCTTTGTTGTGAGTCCACAAAAGCAGATTTATCATTGTTTTGGATGTGGTGCGGGTGGTGATTCTGTTAAGTTTGTTATGGAGTACGAGAAGCTTAATTACCCAGAAGCCTTAGAAAAACTAGCAGATAATTATAACTTTACCCTAGGTTATACAGATAACAAACATAACAAGGCTCGCTCACAAGTTATGGATAAACTCCAAGAATGGTACAGCTCGCTTTTACCTTCAAAACAAACAGCGAATGAATATGTATATGGTCGTGGGATTTATGAAAGCAGTATAGAGAAATTTGGAATCGGATATGCACCTGATTCTAATAGCACTATTAATTATATTAAATCGAATGGTTTTACTATGCCTGAGTCTGTAGAGATGGGTGTTGTTGGATACGATAGTGGAAGAAACTTTGCTCGTTTTGTTGAGCGGGTAACCTTCCCTATTCATTCACAAAATGGTGCTATTGTTGGTTTTGGTGGGAGAACAATTACGGGGCATCAAGCAAAGTATGTAAACTCGCCAGAGACAGCATTTTTTAATAAATCTCGTTTACTCTATGCCTATCATCATGCTAAACAATCCTTATACAAACAGAATGAAATAATTATAACAGAAGGTTATCTTGACGTTATTATGTTACATCAGGCAGGTTTTACAAATGCAGTGGCGACCTTAGGAACGGCACTAACAATAGAACACTTACCACTTTTAAGAAAGGGAGAACCTAAAATAATCATGGCGTATGATGGGGATAAGGCTGGAAAAAATGCAGCACTTAAGGCCTCAAGACTTTTAAGCGCAGGAGGATTCTCTGGTGGCGTTGTTATCTTTGGAGATGGACTTGATCCAGCAGATATGGTAAAAGAGGGTCGAGTAGAAGAGTTAGCAGAGATGTTTAGACATACGAAGCCTTTTATAGAGTTTGTGTTAGATGAGGTCTTGTCCTTGCATGACTTACGCGATCCTAAGGCTAAGGAATCGTGTATGGGCGAAGGGCTTAGCTATCTTAAAACACTCTCTCCACTCTTACAAGAAGAATATAAAACATACTTGGCATCACGTTTGGGTGGATTAGGTGTTAGTCCATCTTTACTCAAAGTTACAGGGAGTAGAGATGAAAATAAAAGCACAGCTCTTGTACAAAAAAATACACATAAGGATATGTGGGAGCTTTCACTTGTAAAAACAGTTTTAGAGAAACCACATTTTATAAGTCAAATTCTTGATGTTGTTGACCCATCCTTACTTATGTTTCACTCACATGAATTAAATTTAGCATTAAAGTCTCAAATAGATGCGCCAGAGCTGATGGCAATTTTAGTAGATGATTCTATTCGTGTTCTTGAAGATGAGGATGCTCTCAAAGCGGAACTTCTTACCTTTTTAAAAAAGCATTACGAAAGAGAGCTAAAAAAGATAAATTTACAAACACAGATGCCCTTTGAAGAAAAAGCATTTCATATTCGTAAATACCGTGGAAAAATAGCAAAATTAAAGCAGGGTGAACTCGTTTCTTTTCATAGTTAATAGATAGTATAAATTTTAGATATAATTTCACTATTAAAAATCAAGGTGAACTGGTTAGTTTTAGAAGTAAGATTAATTCTTGTGCCTTAACAAGGAACTTATATGAAAGCAGTAGCATTATTTAGCGGTGGATTAGATTCTACATTGGCAATGAAAATGATTATAGACCAGGGGATAGATGTTCTCGCGGTTAATATATCTACAGGTTTTGGTAGTACAAAAGACAGACGTGAACATATGCAAAACATGTGTAATCAGGTTGGAGCAGAGCTTAGAATCGTAGACATTCAAGATGAATATTTACAAGATGTCCTTTTTGACCCAAAACATGGATACGGGAAAAATTTTAATCCTTGTATTGATTGCCATGCAAAGATGTTTGCTGTTGCAAAGAGAATCATGGAAGCCGAGGGAGCATCATTTCTTTTAAGCGGTGAAGTGATGGGACAACGTCCAATGAGTCAAAATAAAGATGCACTTCAAACGGTTCTTGATGAAAGTAACTGTGATGGACTTCTTCTCCGCCCTATGTCAGCACTTCGTTTAGCCCCAACTATAGCAGAAGAAAAAGGCTGGGTAGATAGAAGTAAACTAGAAGGAATCACTGGAAGAAGTCGAGAAAGACAGCTCGAACTCGCAAAAGAGATAGGCTTAGAAGACTTTGAATCACCAGGAGGAGGATGTCTTTTAACAGATGCGAATTTTGCTAAAAAAATGTTTGATTTTATTAAGTATGATAAGTTTGAAGTAAAAGATATTCCGGTTATGAAGTTTGGTCGTCATTTACGTCTCAAAGATGAGGCAAAGCTTGTAGTTGGTCGAAACAAAGAAGAAAATGAACACTTACAAAATATAGAGAACGACAAGTACTATCATCTCGCAACAGTGGGAGTACCTGGTCCTCATGCAATGTTGAGTAAAAATGCAACCGAAGCAGACAAAGAACTTGCAACACGAATAGTTTTGACCTATTGTAAAACGAAAATAGAAGAAACGTATACAATCTCTTATGATGGAGAAGAAGTTACAGGCTCTCCATTAGAATCACGAGAAGCTATTCAACCTTTCACTATTTTATAGTTTTTTGTTATACTAGCTTTATATTAATTAAAGCGAGGCATCTTCTTATGGCTGGTATACATTTCTCATTTGGTGAATTTAAACAACTTCTTGCCTTAAACATGGGTATTTCAGATAGACTTGATGAAAATCGTGCGGAAAGCTTTACCCTTGTTTATTGTAACCTTGAAGGGATAGAGCAGTCGATTATAGATAATTCTTTAGAAAGTATTCTCAGAACATCAGATTCCGTTGTTAACAATGGAAAAGATTATTTTTTTGTTTTCCCCTATACAGATAAGTATGGTGCGGATATTGTCAAAAAAATGTTTGATGAGCTCTTTGTTAAATACTTAGACTCTTTTATGCTTTCTTATCCTGCTGACGGTGAGAGTCCGGAAGAGTTATTAAGTTCGCTTCAAGATAGTGTAAGCTTCTTCCTTAAAGATGACTTACGCTGTCTTGATCAGTTTGCTAAGGTTATTTAGCAGACATCTTATAAAAAGAGATAGCCTTTGCTATCCTTTGTTCTTTGTAAATCTTCTTGTCACATACGTATCTACAGTTTATTTTTTTATTTTTTATTGCTTGTACATTCTCAGATGTTTTTTTTGTATTAAAAACACTTAAGTTAAAATGTTTTTCTCTAGGTGTCTCAAAAGGACTTACCGCAAGTAAAGAGAGAGGAAAAATAATTAATAATATCTTCATAGTTTTCATAGTTTTCATAGTTTTCATAGTTTTCATAGTAGCATCTTACCCTTATAAATTAAATAATCAAAAAACAAAATTGGAATGCAAAATGCTTTATTTTTAGAAAACCCCCAAAATATATGGGGCTAAAATAGGAGCATAGGATGATTTCATTAGAAACTAAATCAGAGCCAACCGTATCATCACCTATAGGTTTGAGCATAACTAAAGAGGCTGCCCAAGAGCCAATAGTATCATTTTCAGAGCTTTTAAAAGGCGTGAAATATTCTAAGAAAGAGATTCAAAATGGTTCTTTTATTTTAGCTCTTGGTAAAGATGAAGATATTAAAGATAGTAAACTCTTAAAAAATAAGGACACTTTGTTATCCTTATTAAAACATGAGAGTCAAGCTGTTAGTAAAGAAGTATTAAAAGAGAAACTAGAAGTTGTACAGTTTAATCCTCAGGTTACTCAAAATATGAGTATTACAGAATTAAAAACATTGATTGCAGATGCGAAGCAATTTCTAAAAAATAAAATAGTCAATAGCGACGACTACAAGATATTTCAAGCAAAAGTTTTACCAAAAACTTTAAAGGGACTCGTTGACATGGCCAAAAAATTTGGCATAGATATGACGAAGATAACGCTTGAAGAAGTTAGGTTAGTGCAAAAAGAAGCCCCAAGCGCAAAGATTATAAATACAAAAGAACTTCCAGTTGCAAAAACTGTAGATACAAATAAGATAACAATTACAAAAACTGTAAGTAAAGATGCGCCAAGAGAAGAAAAGGCTCAAACACTCATAAAAGAAACACTCAANCTTGAATCTGAAGATGAAGTTATTGATCTTAAGGTAAAACAAGTAAAAACTAAAACCATTAAAACACAGGGAGAACAAGTAGTAGTTCGAGATGTAAAGGTAAAAAGTACCACTAAAGAAGATGTGAGAGTAAATGATAAAAGGGTTGAAATTATCAAAGAGATAAAAGCAACACCTCTTTTTAAAGCTTCACAAAAGATTGAACTAACAACAGAACAGATTGTACAAACAAAACAGTTTAAAGNTGAAGATAAAACACAAAANTCACGAGCTGATGAAACTTTAAAGCTTTTACTTCGCGGAGAAAAACCAAGTAATATAAGCGTGAATGCAACGGCGAATTTTTCAGTAGCCACAGCACCTGTTGTTGCCCCTTCGGCAAAACTAGAAGNAACTAAATCACTTGAACAACTTCTTCATGGCNCGAGAGAAGAANCAACAGCAAAAACAGAAGGCTTAATAGCACCTAAGGCAGATAGTTTTGAAGTAAAGTTAAATGAAGCAAAACAGATGATTAAATATCTTTCAGCGGATGTAAAAACTGCTATTGAAGATTATAAGTCTCCTTTTACTCGTGTGAAAGTACAGCTTAACCCAGCAAAAATGGGTGAAGTAGATATTACAATTGTCTCACGCGGGAAAAATTTACATGTGAGTATCAGCTCAAACACAGTAGCTATAAATACTCTAGCCATGAACGCAAATGACTTGAAAGTACAACTCAGTAATAGTGGAATACAAAATGCTTCATTAAATTTTACTAACAGTGATCAAAATAGTCAAGAACAGACCTCTCGCCAACAGCAAAATCGTCAAAATGAGGATCAGGCTGAAAAAGAGTATGGTAAGCAAGTTGACAATGAAGAGCAAGGTGAAGAAGTATTAAGCTCTTTAGAAATCGTAGTCCCAGACTACGCATAAGGATATATTATGGGAATCACATCAACAGGCTTAAATGCCGCAACTAATCAAGAATTACTCAATACAGCTACAGTTAAGGATAGGTCAGTTTTAGGTAAAGATGATTTTATGACGCTTCTCTTGGTTCAATTACAACATCAAGATCCAACTGAACCAGTAGATGCAGGAACAATTCTTACTCAAACATCACAATTAGCTGGACTAGAGTCTTCTGAAAATACAAGGGTTGCCTTAGAAGAATTAGCAACAGCATTAGGTGGAGCAAATCAATTCTCTACAATTGCTGCCATCGGTAAAACAGCTGACTTAGGCTCTGATGCGATAACGCTTGATGAAGGAAGTTCAACTACCTTTGAAGTTTATTTTCCTCAGGCTATCCAAGCAGGTACAGTTAGTGTTACAGACTTAAGTGGAAATAAAGTTGCAACAATTGATGTAGGAACGAATCCATTAGGTGTGTACCAGTTTACATGGGATGGTCTAGACTCTAATGGAAACCCGGCCCAAAGTGGAATATACCGTATTAATGCTGATTATAGTAACCCAGATGGAGATAGCTTAAAAACAAGGCTCGGAGCATATCCTATAGAATCTGTTCGATTTGAGAATGGAGAGACATTGCTTAAAGTAGGATCTAATTATGTCCCACTTAGTCAGATTGTAGAAGTGTATTAAAAAAGGAGTTTATTATGATGACTCAAGCCTTTTATACCGGAATTTCAGGTATTAGAACAAACCAGTATGCAATAGATGTTGTATCAGATAATATGGCCAACATTAGTACTGTTGGTTTTCGTGGTTCAGAATATGAATTTGCTTCTCTTTTTGAAGAAAGATTATCAACAGCTTCAAGTGTTTCAACAAGTAGCGTTGGAATTGGAACACGATTTCAAACAACAGCTATTAAAACTGGACAGGGTGTGCTTCAACTAACAGACAGAAGTACAGATTTAGCGATTCTTGGTAATGGCTGGTTTGGTATAGAAGGGAATGGTAAGCCAATATATACACGAGATGGTTCTTTTACTTTTGATGCAAATGATGACTTAGTATCAGTGGATGGTTTTCATGTACTAGGAACGCTTGGAAGTAATATTAGTGCGGATGACGTACTTATAGCAACAGTAGAGGAAACACCTTTAGGCTCTGTTGGCACACAAGTAAAGCTTCGCTTTCCTCAATCTTTAACCTATCCCGCTGAGGCAACTACAACAGCTACCTTTGGTGGAAATTTAGGGAATGCGGATGAAACAAGAACAATTGGTGTCGGTGTAGTTGATCCACAAAATAATAAAAATCATTTAAAATTAACTTTTTCAAGAGTAGTTCCTCAAGTTTTGCCAGGAAGTCAATGGGATGTAGTTGCCACAACAGAAACTCTTGATGGTAATACAATTTATGATACAAAAACAGGTACGGCAAATTTTGGGGGTTCAGGAAAGTTACTCTCTACTACATTAACCACAATAGACAACAATGGAGCGCAGGTAACTATAGACTTAGGTTCAGACTTTAATGGTGTAGTCGCTCTTAGTAATACTAATATATATGCCTCAAGCTCTGCGAATGGTACTCAAGGTGGAGATTT
>JAESSH010000055.1 GCA_016764205.1 Sulfurimonas sp. | reverse complement strand
ACAAGATAATGCAATACATTGTTTTATTTACTTTGAGGAAAATGATGCATTTTTAAGTATTTATAATGAAAAAGAATTCGTTTATACAAAATCTTTAAAATACTCTCTTCTAGAGATTCACGAAAGGTTTTGTGAACTCTATGGCGAAAGAATCGAATATTCTGACTTTGTACACTTTTTATCTCATGAAAACTTANAACATACTACAAGTGAGTATAAAGAATTTATACTCAAACTTTATAAAGAAATTTTCTCCAATATTAATGACATATTAACCTATACAAAAAAAGCCTTTGATATCGAAAAAGTTGAACATATCTACATCGGTTCGCAAATAGATATGGCTTCAAAGCTTTATGAAATTGCAGAGGTTGAGCTTAGTATTGCAGCGAGTGATTTTAACTTTGACTATGGCTTTGATACAACAGAGCATTATATTGATCAAATTCATGCACTCATGCACCTCACTACGACTTTAGATGAGAATGAAAAATATGCCTGTAACTTTTCAACCTTTCATCGTCCACCTAAGTTTACACAAAGACAAAGTGGTAAGCTCCTTATGCTTGTTGGGGCATCACTCTTTATTGCCTTTATTTATCCTCTTTCATACTGGGTATTGGCATATACACANNANCTTCAGTATGAGCTTTTNCAGCATTCATATAAAGAGGTGCATACACAAAANGCAACACGCCAAGCAGANNTAAAAAGTGCTCAAGCAGATAAAGAAAAAGCTCTTGCTCTTTTAAAAGAAGAAAAAANTAACTATATCTCCAAAAAGAACACNTTAATTAAGATTCATGACGTTAANGTAAACTACCCNATGAAAGCCAAACTAATAACGCTCTTATCAAATGACCTNAATAAATATGCCGTAAAAATACAAGAAATAAAATATGCNCAGGAAGAAAAAAAGAAAAANTTNACACTAAGTTTAGCTTCATCAAANGACAAAAAAATNACNCAACTTTTGGAATACTTAACAAAAAAGCATACGAATGTGTTTAAATTTTCATTAGAATCTATTCTCTATGATGAGCCTAAGAAAATATACCTTAGTGAACTAAANGTGGAGATATTATGACAATAAATATTGAAGACTACTTACAAAAAATAGACAATAACTTTAGTCGAAAAAGCCAAAAAGATATTTATATGACGTATATAATAATTTTTAGTCTTATTTTTGCTTTTTCATATCTTTTATTTTGGGATACCTCAGAAGCTGACTTTACAGCCAAAAGAGCCCAAGTGGTTTCTTTAGAAAATAAGATAAGGCTTGATGAACAATTTTTACAACAAAATCCACCTCTAAAAATAACACAAATAAAAAAAGAAACAAAGAATATTCAAAAACAAATGATTACATTTAAAGATAATAATGAGTACATAAAAGCAAAGATTGAGGAAATATCTTCTCTTATCTATGATGAGCAAACATGGGGGAAGTATTTGCACTCGGTATCCACAAATGCTATAAAGCATAATATTAAAATACTTGAGTTTACTAATACTTACACAGACAATAAAAATGCTTTTGGGCATATTCTTGATATAACTATAGTAAGTAGTGGAAATTATAAAAACACTATTAACTTTATTAATTCTCTTGAGCAGAGTGATTTAGTGATAGACATACACACTTTGGATATACAGGCAAATAACAAAATAGATTCTCACCTCAATATTTCAGTTTGGGGGATTACATACTAATGAAAGCATTTAGCATATTCTTTATTTCACTCTTACATATCAGTCTTATGGCAAATGAGCTTCAATGGGTAGATGAACAGATACAAGCGATAAAACCTTCTAGAAATGGTATTTCCACAGCAAAAATCAATGCTATTAAAAGTCCCTTCATTTTTTTAAATAAAACAAGCGAAAAAAGTGACAAAGCTGTAAAAAAAGAAAAAACAACTTTAAAAGCATCAGCAAAGCCGACAAATGTTGTTAAAAAACAGTCAAAATCACTTGTCCTAGATGCTATTATCAATAAGTCTGCACTTATTAATGGAAAATGGTACAAACTTAATGAAAAAATAGGAAAATATACACTAAGCCTTGTTAATACAAAAGAAGTGATTCTTTCTTACAAAAAGAAAAAACTACTTCTATCGACAGCTAAAAAGAACAAAAGTTTAAAATTTAAAAGCAATTAGGAAAAACTATGAAAAAACTAAAATCAGTACTCTTCGGGACTTTATTAAGCATACTTCTCTCTAGCAACTTGCTCGGGGATTGTTCTTTCGAGCTGTTTAGTATAAGTTCAACAAAGGGTACTAAAATCATCGACTTTGTTGAGCAACTAAGTGATGAGTGTGAATTTACTATTATTATAACAGACCCTAATGCTGAAGAATTTCTTAACTCTTCTTTGAATAAAACGCACCTCAAAAACCTAACAATAGATGAAGTTTTTAATATTATTCTCAATGAAAATAACCTTTCCTATACCCTAGAAAATAATATTTTAAAAATTTCTTATTTGACAACTAAAGTATTTGCAATTGATTATATATTATCAACGAGGAAGAGTATAGGAAGTACTGATATTACATTAAGCTCTTCAGGAGGTTCTGGAGGTGGAGAACAGAATTCAGGGGCAGGTGGAACAAGTGATGCACAAACAGAATCTGGAATTAAAATCGAGTCAACAGATGAGGTTAAATTCTGGGAGGCTCTTGATTTGGAATTTCAAAATGTTATCAATAGACCCCACGATGCTTATAAGGCAGAACTTCCCATTATAAATAAAAATGCTGGTTTAATCACTGTAACCTGTACAATTAAGCAAATGAATAGATTTGAGAAGTATTTACAGCGTTTACAAAAAAAAGTTCAACTTCAAGTGCTTATAGATGTGCAAATACTTTTAGTAACTATGAATGAAGGATCTTCTACTGGTGTTGATTGGGAACAACTTTATAAACTACAAAATATTTCATTAGCTGCCCAATACCTTTCAAAGGCCAATGTTCCAGAATGGACTTCCCCGGCTACAATTACAGCTACAGGTACTCAAGCTGCCAATAGTGCCCATTTTTTCTCTGCAACTGGTGAAGCAAAACTGAGTGAAGTTATTAAGTTTTTGAAAACCCAAGGTGATGTAAGTACCCTTTCTAACCCAAAAGTCTTAACACTCAACAACCAACCAGCACTTATAACAGTAGGAACTGAATATTTTTATAAAATAACATCTACAGAAACACTAGCAAGTGGAACAAGTGGCACGCAAAGTGAAGATGAAGAGGTAAAATCTGTATTTTCCGGAATACTTCTCGATATAACTCCAGAAATCTCTGAGGATAGGACCATAACACTTAAAATCAATCCTTCTATTTCTGAAATAAATGGTCAAATTCCAATAAATTCAGAAGGTGAAGCGACTATACCGCCTAACCTTGATCGTCGTCAGTTATCTTCTGTAGTAACGGTAAAGGATGGTAACAGAATTATTTTAGGTGGTCTAATTACTGTTAAAGATAATATCAAATCAAGACAGGTACCACTGTTAGGTAGTATTCCAATACTTGGTTGGTTATTTAAATACGAAGAAAAATCTAAAAGTACTCAAGAACTTGTCATTATCATCGAGCCACATATTATTGATAAAGATAATTCAAAACTATCTTTAAAAGACTTAGGCTATGAGGGCATTCCAAATGAAATACTCAGTAAAATAGAGCCTGAAAATGAAGAACTAGTTGATGCTAAGTAGTTTTAGATAATGGAAATAAATATCTTTGAGAACTCTAAGGATGTCTTTTTAGATACCGTTAATGCCAAGGATTATGTTCAGCTTGATCGTGTTTCTACAATTTATCAGTCCTTAAAGGATTCTGTGAATAAACCTCTTAAGATGATACTTCTTTTTGGAAAACCTGGAACTGGTAAGAGTATGTTTCTTACAAAACTTTATAATGACCTCTCAACAACAAAGACTGTACACTTATACCAAAGCCCCATTTTAGATGATAGTGAATTTTTTAAACGTTTAGCCCATGATCTTTTAGATGTATCGTACAAGGGTGAACTCAACTTTACTCAATTTATGCAAATTCTTGAAAAACATGTTGTTGATGATATCCCGATTATCCTTTTAGATGAGGCACAACTTTACTCAAACACATTAATGGAAAAAATAAGACTACTCTCTGATACGAGAAAACTTAAGTTTGTTATTACTCTTCATAAGACTGAGAAAGAAGACCTTATTGCAAAAGAACATTTTCAGACAAGAATCTGGGAGACTATTGAACTTGAAAATGCTTCAAGTGCAGAACTTAAAATATATATACAAAAAAAACTTATGAAATCAAACTGTTTTGATACAGCCAATATGTTTCATAAAAATACTGTTAAGCTTATTCATACACACACAAAGGGAAACTACAGAGATACAAACAAACTGCTTTATACCCTCTTTGATATTTACTCAAATTACGTAAAAAACAATCCTTCCAAAATCAATACAAGTCAAATTTCAAACAAGATTATTGAAATGTCTGCTATACATACAGGATTAATTAATGCTTAACCTTAACGAGCTCGAATCACGATGGCTACGTTATAAAATAAAATCTTATATTCCTCATTTTAGTATACTCATGAGCCTCCTTATTCTAGGCATACTTTTTATCTCTATTGATTTTTCAAGTTCAACAACACCTAGTTTTGAAAAAAAACAAATACTAGCCCTTAAAAAAGAAGTTTTCCCTAAAAAGGATGTAGTAGTAGAAGCAAAACCAGTAGTTGCTGAAAAAGAAACTACTCCAAAAGAAGCAGTAAAAAAAGCGATTTCCTCTCCTAGAGATACAGAACTTCTTAAGACTCAAAATCAAAAAATACTTATCAAACCCTCGCTTAATTTTATGAATAATATAAAACAAAGCTCTCCTCAGTACTACCGAGAAAGAGCACTCATTCCCCCTCAGAAAAAAACTATTGAAAATGAAGGGTTTGTAGAAGAAGTACCAGAAGAGTCGCAAGATATTCTTGTGGATGCACCAGAAGTAGAAATAGTTACAAACCCTACTATTAGTATACAAAGGCAAAATACCTATGAAGATATTGAGCATGTTGTAAAAAGGTTTAAAAAGTCAAACAACCCAGCCTTAAGCTTGTTTGTTGCAAAAAAATATTATGAACTAGAAAACTATAATCAGGCATATAATTATGCACTCATTACAAATGAGCTCAATAATGACATAGAAGAAAGTTGGATTATTTTTATTAAATCTCTTGTAAAATTAGATAAAAAAGATAAAGCGCGAGAAGTACTAAAAAAATATATTTCTAACACACATTCACAACGTGCGAAAATATTACTTGATAATATCAACTCTGGAAAACTATAATGAAACTCTTTTTAATCTTACTTCTTGGCATATCTCTTTATGGGGACACCAAGCAAAAAATGTTTACTCTTTATCAAAATCATAAGTATGAAGATGTATGTAATATGGGCTATGATCATTATTATCCCAATAACAAAGATGAAGAATATATTTCTCTTTATGCTTTTGCTTGTTTAAAATCTGACTATATTGATAGATTGTCCACACCCATTGCAATGTTAAAGTTTTCAAAAGAAGCTCGAGCAAATTCTGCTTATTTTTCAGTAATACTCATGCAAAAAAAACTACTTTATCATTCTCTTGTTGATGGTTATAATCTTGAACAATTTGACTTACCAACAACTGATTATGTTTTATCAAAGGTCTTTGATTTTTATTCTAAGATTGCTAAACACGAGAGAAGACTCTTTTATTTGTTTGAAGATAAAAACGATCCCAAATTAACATATAAGCTTTATCTCAGTAAAGGAGATAGGGTCGATAAAATGATTATTGAAGAGTTTTATGATTCTGTTACAATAAAAAAACATATATATTGGTAAGGCATAAGCATGGATAGAATAACACAAGACTTACTAACGAGTGGCTCTATAATGCAAAGGCAAGTAGATAGACTACTCAAGCAAGGTATAAACGAAAACTTAATCTTGCGTGACATNACCCTTTCTGGTTTCATGACAATGGATAGACTTGTTAGGTTTATCGTTGAGAAAATAAGAAATGGTGACTATGATTTATCTATAGTAGATAACTATGAATATATTCATGAAAAAGTTATCTTAAAAAGATTAGCAGACGAAATCAACATAAAGTTTGAAGACTTAGATTCCATAGATATGGATTACCAACTAGCAGCCAAGTTTCCTCTTATGCAACTCCAAAAGCATAATGCACTTCCGATTTCAGAAGATGATTTAAGTATTACAATAGCTGTCAATGATCCACTGGATATTGAAGTGCATGAATCCATGCAAAGGTTACTCCCAAGAAAAATAATTAAACTAGCGGTTGCTACAAAAAAGCAGATTGCTTCTTACCTTTTTAAAATTGAGCTCAAAGACAGTGTAAAAGGTCTTGTTAAAAAAATCAAAGATGAACTCAACTCTATTAGTTCAGCAGATGCCCAAGAAGAAGTTTCTTCTATCTTGTTACTTATTGATGTTATTTTAAAAGCCTGTATTAACGCAAGAGCAAGTGATGTCCATGTTGAGCCAACAGAAAAAAACTGTTCTGTTCGAGCGAGAATTGATGGGAAGCTTTCTGAAGTTTTTATTTTTGACAAAGCAATTTATCCTCCTTTATCTTCGCGATTAAAACTTCTTGCTAATTTAGATATTGCCGAAAAAAGAAAACCTCAAGATGGACGTTTTTCCACTCTCGTAGGGGACAAAGAATATGATTTTCGTATTTCAACACTCCCAATTCTTTACGGTGAATCAATTGTTATGAGAATACTAGATAAACAAAAGGCACTTGTTAAGCTAGAAGATGNAGGAATGGATACCTTAAGTTATAACAAACTTATCAAAGGGCTAAGTGCTCCCTATGGGATTATATTAGTTACTGGTCCTACTGGGAGTGGTAAAACTACTACACTCTATGGAGCACTCAATGAGTTTAGAAATATTGAGGATAAGGTTATCACAGTTGAAGATCCAGTTGAGTACAGAATGAACCTAATTCAACAAGTACAAGTTAATCCAAAGGTAGGACTTACTTTTGCAGATGCCTTACGCTCAATCCTAAGACAAGATCCTGATAAAATTATGATTGGTGAAATTCGTGATCAAGAAACCCTTCAAATTGCAATTAAAGCNGCATTAACAGGACATATGGTTATATCTACACTGCACACAAACAATGCTATTAGTGCCATTCCTAGAATGGTTGATATGGGTGTAGAACATTACCTTATTTCCGGAGCACTTGTCGCAATTCAAGCACAGAGGCTTATTAGAAAGATTTGTGTACACTGTAAGGTAGAAGAGATAGTTTCCCCTTTAGTTCTAGAAGAAATTGCTGACTTCTTACCAGAAAATACTAAATTTTACACTGGAAAAGGCTGTAAAGAATGTAATGATACAGGTTATATGGGACGAGAAATGATATGTGAGGTACTTAACATTTCTCAAGATTTCTCTTCTTTAATTGCCAAGGGTGCATCAATAGATCTTTTACAAGAACAGGCAAAAAAGGAAGGATTTATTGGAATTTTTGAGAATGGTATAGAAAAAGCCATTAAGGGNATTACAAGTTTAGAAGAAATTTTAAAGGTGGCAAAAGGGTGAAATATTTTATTGCAACAATTTTAAGTAAGGGNAAAAAAGAACAACTCCCTGTGTATGCNCAAGATAGAAAAGAAGCTCACGAATACCTAAAAATAAAAACTACTGGTATCATTATTAAAATTATGGAATCTACAGANCCNCTTGATATGCAGCTTATACGTTTTAAAAATGATTTTTTCAAAAATATTCGTAAGAAAAAGCTTAAAGCAGATGCTTTAATTGCTGCTATTCGTCAACTTGCGGTTATGACAAATGCTGGTATTTCTATTTATGACTCGCTTAGTGAAATAGCAACTGCTACAGATGATAAAGCATTAAAAACTGTTTTNACAAAACTAGCTGATGATATTAANTCCGGTCATTCACTCTCAGTTTCTATGAATAATTTTAGATTCGAGCTTGGAAACTTAACAATAGCNATGGTTCACCTTGGTGAAAAAACAGGTAATCTCGATGAAGCGCTTTACTCTCTTGCTGATATGCTTGAAGAAATTCGCTCCAACATTATTAAGTTTAAAAAAGCGATGGCATACCCTCGAAATGTTATGATAGCTATGGCAGTAGCTTTTACAATTTTAATCTCGTATGTTGTTCCAGAATTTAAATCCATCTTTGAAGAACTCAATGCAGAACTTCCTATACCAACACANATTCTCTTAACATTGGAAAACCTCTTTAACAACTACGGGCTCTATGTAGTGGCAATAATTATCTTAGCCTACATAACTTTTAAGTANTTAATTACTAACTATAAACATATAAGACATAAGTGGCATCAATTCTTACTAAGAATATATCTCATTAAAAATATTATTAANTTTTCNACATTAAATAGATTTACACTNGTTTTNTCAGAACTTATTCGAGCAGGAATCCCTATTGCAGAAGCACTTGACACAGCTATAGATATGATTGACAACCTTCCATTAAAAGANAAACTNTANTCAGTGAGAGTAGTTGTTGAAAAAGGTGGTACGCTTCATAAGGGTCTAAAAGATACAGAACTTTTTGAAAATATGATTATACAAATGGTAAGTGCGGGGGAAGAAAGTGGTTCACTTGATAGTATGATTAAAAAAGTAGCTGAGTATTATAAAATGCGCTTTGATGCTATTATAGATGGTTTGTCTGAAGCGATTGAGCCTATTATGCTTTTCTTTATGACTGGTATGATTCTCTTACTTGCTCTTGGTATATTTCTTCCGATGTGGGACATGGGAAATGCAGTTCAGGGGAGATAGATTAGCCTAAGTTTGTAAAAACCTTTTGTACATCCTCATCATCTCCAAGCTTTTCTAAGATTTTATCGATTTCAATCTGTTGTTCTTCGTTAATCTCAAGAGGAGTGTTTGCCATTCTTTCTAAGTCTGCCTTGGTAATTTCAATATTCATTGCTTCTAGAGCAGTATTGAGTGTACCAAAACTTGTATAATCGCCTGTTACAAACACTACACCATCTTGTTCTTCTATCTCTTCTAAACCTGCATCAATAAGTTCTAGCTCTAATTCTTCAATATCCATACCATCTTTAAGTGTAAATTCTATTAAAGCTTTTCGGCCAAACAGAAATTCTAAAGAACCATTAGTTAAAAGCTCTCCACCATGTTTTGTCAATATATTTTTTACATTTGCAACTGTTCTTGTATTGTTATCAGTGGCTGATTCTATAAAAATGAGAACACCATAAGGAGCCTTGCCTTCATAATTAATTTCAGACATACTTGCCGTGTCTTTAGCNCTTGCACGTTTGATAGCAGCTTCAATATTATCNTTAGGCATATTTTCAGCCTTNGCATTTAAAATNGCNGTACGAAGCTTAGAGTTCATANCAGGATCACTACTACCTTCTTTTGCGGCCATAGTAATTATTTTNCCTAACTTAGGAAACAANTTGGACATTGCTCCCCATCTTTTCAGTTTTGATGCTTTTCTATACTCAAATGCTCTACCCACAATACTCTCCTGAAATAATTAATGTATAATACACTTAATAGACTAAAAGGAATAGTAATGCAACTTAGTNTTAGAATAAAACACTATTTTTTTAGNGCATTTCGTGAATTTTTTGTACATCATCATGGTTCATTAGCCTTTCGNGCAAAAATTTTCGCACTTGTTATTGCTGCGAATGANGATTCNAATGCAGAAAGNTANACCCTTATTNAAAGTATNGCCTTAGATATTTATCATAATGACGTAGAAAGAGCAAATCTTTTAATGATNACNACACAAGAACAAGTAGAAAAAGTGAGAGAAAANAATGGACTAGATATNGATACTCTNATTAAGAATATTCTNCAAGATTTAAAAATTATTCCACGCTATGCAAAAAAGATAAACATAGATGAGCTTAAAAAATTACTTCACCTCACCTATGATGAAGACACCCTCTCCTACCAAGAAAATATTTTAGAATTTTTAGAAAACTTAAAAAATGAAACGCTAGTGGATAAAAAACAACAAATAACAAAGGACGAAAAAACACTCAATTCATAATTTATACATTGAATTTTTCTTTTTGAAAAAAACTATCTTGTGAAATATTTTTAAACGCAGCATTAAGAGATGTAAAAAGAGAAGGATATTCTTTTTCCATTTTGGCTAACATCACTTTTGTATTTGCTCTTGCATGTGGCATTTTCACATCAAAACGCATAGCTGGACAAGCCTCATCGCCAATAGCATTTAAATTATTATCATCCACAAAGGCACGTAGTTGGCGCTCTCTCATCTGAATAAGTGGGCGAATAACTATAAGACCATTTTCTGCCTTATATATAGGTGCTAAACTTCGCATCTGTCCATTATAAATAAAGTTCATAAAAAAGCTCTCACATGCATCATCCAAATGGTGACCAAGTGCTACCTTGTTGCATCCATTGTCTAATGCCGCGCTATAAAGATACCCTCTTCGCATTCTTGAGAAGAAGCTACAAAAGGATGAATTTTTTCGTATTTTTTCTTTTGCTAGTTCATATACTTTTGTGTCTATAACCTTATACGGAATTTCGTATTCCTCACAATGCTTTTGTAAATGAGAATAATCTTCACCCATTCCGTATGATATAGTGACAGCAAGAAACTCAAACTTAAAGGGTGCTCGACGCTGTTGTTCTTTCATTGCATGAATCATGGTGAGGGAATCTTTACCCCCACTAAGAGCAACAAGAATTTTATCGCCCTCTTTTATAAGTTCAAACTCAGCATTTGTTTTACCAAGTTTTGACATGATTTTCTTTGAAAGCTTTACAGACATATTAAAGCTCGGTTCATCTGAGTGTGAGCCCTCTGCTGAAGAGAACCTAGCGTTAGCGTAGTTAAATGGACTTTGTTCATTTAGCGTCTTTAATAATAGCTTCTACCATCTTCATAATAAATTCTGCTGAGATAACTGCACTTGATTCCATAAATTCATCAAATGAAAAACTTGCATCGGTATCCGCAGTATCGCTAATTGCACGAAGTATAAAGAATGGTATTTCTAAAGAATCACATACAACTGCTACAGAAGCCCCTTCCATCTCAAGAGCGTCTGCTTCAAAATGCTTCACTATATTACCCTTAACAGTAGAATCATGTACAAACTGGTCACCCGTTGCTATTATGCCTTCTTGAATCGTTTTACCTAATTCATTTGCCACTTTCTTAGAAAGTTCTATCAAGTCCTTATCGGCTTGGATAAATACACTTCCCCCAGGAACAAAGCCCATAGGATGACCAAAAGCAGTTATATCTAAATCATGTTGNCATAATGANNTTGCTACTATTAAATCACCNATTTTNAGTTGAGGATTGATACCTCCAGCAACTCCTGAAAAAAGNAGTTTTTCGCATCCAAACTTTTGAATCATTGTTGANGCTGTAAGTGTTGAGAAAACTTTACCAATTTTTGANTANGCTATTACTAAATCTATACCATTATAGTTTGCTTCATAATANGTATTGTTTGCATATTCTGTAGTTGTATATTTACCTACTNTNTTTAAAATTGGAGCTATCTCTTNNGGCATTGCNCCCATTATTGCTATTTTCATTCTTTACCTTTTAAATTTCTAGTGTTTGTATTTCTTTTTTATAATGTGGTAGTTTAATTAGTATGTTTGCTTCTTCATTTACAATACAAGAACCACCCCAAAACCCAAGTCCGTCTTCAAAGCCCACACGGTTAACAAAAATAAGCTTTGCCGTACAGTCTTGTGCTACAGTTTTAATGATTTTTTGCCAACTCTCTTCAATATCGAGTCCTGAGTCACTAAACCCTCTTGCGGGCGATGCAACAAGAGCTATAATAAAGTCAGGATTTTCTGCTACTAAGTCTTTACGCATAGAATCATGCCATAAGTCTTCACAAACAAGCATAGATACNTTTCCAAANTTTGTTNNAAAACTCTCAAAAATATTTCCAGCTTTAAANTATCTTGCTTCTTCAAACATNCCNTANTTTGGAAGATGCACTTTNTCGTGTTTACTTANNAGNTTACCCTGTGAGAAATAAAGCGCTGAGTTTCTAAANATTCCATNTTCNCGCAATGCAGCACCCACACAAATATCTATGTTTTTACTTAGTTGCGTGAGTATACCTAGTTCTGATATTTCCCATGCATCTTCTGAGAGTTTATCTTGTAGCATATAACCATTGAGGGCAAGTTCAGGGAATACAATCAAGTCACTTATCTCCTCATGTTCTCGAATAATCGATATAATTAATTCTAAATTAGAACGATTTAACTTTGGAGAAATTTGGGCTAAAGTAACCTTCATACTAAGTAGAAATTTCCTCAGTAACTTTAAGAAGAGACGCCATATCAGACACATTTACAGTTTTAAGTTCTTTTGCGATTCTACGATTAAGACCTTTAAGAACAACACCATTTCCAAATTCAATGGCTAAGTCTACATCTTGTGCAATAGATAGAATAGATTGTTTATACTTTACAGGAGCTACAAGTTGTGCCTTTAAGAGCGTAATAGCCTCTTCTTTAGTCCTGTAAGGTTTTGTTGTTACGTTTGAGATAATAGGCGCTTCAAAAGTATCTCGAAGCATTTGAGACATTAATAAAGCTAAAGGTTCTTGCGCAGGAGCTAATATTTCACAGTGTGATGCTACAGACATATCTAAGAGTAAGGCTCGCTTAGCCCCAGCATCTTTAAATGTCTGCTCGAGAGATACTAAATCTGACTTCANTCCAGCAACAACTAACTGACCATCTTGGTTGTANTTTGCTGGCCAAACTTTTTTTCCAGTTGCCTGTGCATCTGCACAAACTTTTTCAACCGAAGCATCATCGAGACCAACTAAAACCATCATACCAGCTTCTATTGCTTCACAGGCTTCTTGCATAAATGTACCACGTTTATGAACGAGTTCAATAGCGTCCACATAATCAATCGCACCACTCGCACATAATGCAGAAAACTCTCCAAGAGAATGCCCTAAAAACAACTCTGCTTTAAGGTCTGGGAACTTCTCTTTAAAAAGAGTATATGCAATCATCTGAACCAGTAAAATTGCTGGTTGTGTATATGCAGTTTGCCCAAGTAGTTCATTTTCTTCAAAAATTAAAGACTTAAAATCAACTCCAATTCTCTCACCNGCNTTNNNAAACATTTCNCTTGCTNTCTCTGANTTATCATAAAAGTCTTNCCCCATTCCAAAGGNTTGAGAACCTTGACCTGAGAATATCATTGCTATTTTTTTCATCTAATTTCCTATGCTTAAACTCATTCTTTAGCCNAAGCTATGAATAGAGTTTTAGTACTTCGCTTAGCGAAGATACTTTTTATTATCTGCTATTTTTTTTCTAAGTGTATTTCTATTTAATCCGAGTTTATCTGAAAGTTGTAACTGTGATTTAAATTTACTTAATCCAGCTTTGATGAGGGGAACTTCATACAAATAAAGAAAGTCTCTATAATCACTGTTTGAGCCAATTTTATCAAATAAAAATTTTTCTATTATATCCATTAACTCTGTATCTTTTATATTTTGCAAAAGATAACTTACCATTACCTGTTTTTTTAATGAATGCGAATTAAGTGTCAAGTCAGGAGTAAAGCCATCCATATCTACTTCATTATAAATACCAAACAAAACTGATGCTTCTTGTAAAAAAGTAGCTATTAATTCTTTTACATCCTCTTCTCTTTGCGCTAAAGGAGGAATATCAAATTTAACACTAAAGAGTTCATCTACATTTTCATTATCTATATGGTATTTTGCAGTTGCTATTACACGAATATTATGAGATTTTATACTGTTTATAAGAGTTGTTAAGTTTGGAGAATCTTGTAGGTTCGTTATTATAATTTGGCTATTACTTTTTAATGCAAGTAAAAGTTCATCAAATTTCGAGGCATCTAATAGAGGTGCTTGTGGAAATATATATTGTGCCAGTGTCTTCTTTCCAACACCGCTTTCTCCTGTAATAAGAGAATTTACATGCAGTGTTTTTAGAAGAGTAGCCGTTTTAAATGCTTCCTTAGAAGCATTTGATTTGGCTATAAAACTAGTGACAACCACACCCTGTACCACAGCTTTCGCCCTCTGCAGGTTTATTTTCTGCAGGAATTCCACTCATCGCTTCTTCAGCAGAAGCATCTCTTACACTGTTTACAGTTACAGTAAACATTAAAGCTTTTCCAGCTAAAGGATGATTAAAATCAATAATAATAGTTTCTTCAGCAATTTCTTTTACAGTAACCTGTGTTGTTGAACCATTTTCACCTTGACCATATAAAGTCATACCTATTTCTAAATCAATCCCAGCAAACTGATCTTTTGGTACTTCTTGTGTAGCCTCTTCATTAAATTCACCATAAGCATCAGCAGGTTCTACAAGTAAATCAGCTTTTTCACCTATAATCATATCTTTAAGCCCATTTTCAAGACCTGTAATAACTTGACCTTTACCAAACATAAATACTAAAGGTGCTCCACCAATATTACTGTCAACAACAGTACCACCATCTTTTACTTCGTATTCAATTGATACGATTTGATTTTCTTCTATTGCCATTTTTAAGCCTTTTTATTTATTTTCTGCATTCTAACATAAAATATTTAAAGTGATTTTAGATTGAGTATCAAGTTTATTATTTTATATTCAAGCTTTTAGGTAATTATAGCACCTTTATAAACAAAAATTCACTTTTATATTGAAGACATATTGAAAATAAGCGGTACAAAAAGCGGTACATATTTACACATATAAAAAGGAAATATTATTATGGCAGAAAGACGAATGATGAGTAAGAAAATAATTCACAGCGATGCATTTATGGATATGCCAACCTCCACGCAAAACTTATACTTTTATTTACTCCTAGAAGCAGATGATGATGGCTTTGTAAATAGTCCTAAGAGAACACAAAAATTAATTGGCTCAAATGATGATGATGCAAAAATATTGTTAGCAAAAAAATTCATACTTAGTTTTGAGAGTGGAGTAATCGTTCTTAAGCATTGGAAAATGCACAATTATATTCAAAAGGACAGATACAAAGTCACCTCACATACCGAGGAAATGTCGCAAATAAGGCTTAAAGATAACAATATATACACAATGGATACAGAATGTATACAAGATGTACACGTAGGGAAGGAGAGAGTAGATAAGGTTAGTATAGGTAAGGATAGGAGAGAAGATATTGAGCAAATCATATCTCATCTTAACGAAGTCATTCAATCAAATTACAAGTCATCAACTACTAAAACAAAAAACTTAATACTACTAAGACTCAAAGAAGGTTTTACAGTAGATGATTTTAAACAAGTTCATATTATTAAATACTCTGAATGGATTGGAACTGATTTTGAAAAATTCTTAAGACCTGAAACACTCTATGGAAATAAATTTGAATCTTACCTAAATCAAAAAACAACAAACTACGAAAAAATGAAAGCAGTTAATGAGCATACTGGATTGTCTGCATTACAAATGCTTAAAAAACAAGGATATGCACAATGAAAGAATTAATAAAAGAAATAAAAATAAAACTTAACATCGAAGGTGGCGTGTATATAGATGCGGAACTAGAAAGTATTATTAAAGAGATAGAACCAAAAAACTACTTAGAATTTTTTATGGAACTCTCTGGAACACATGAATACGCAAAACCAATAGACAGAGTTGCAAATGTTGCTAAAAAATATAGAAAAGTAATTATAAATCAAGACTTAACACAGGTAAAAAAGCTCATAAGCTTAGTTCATAGTCTTCATGATGATGTATACAAGCAATCACAACATCAATCCATTAGCTTTTTAGAGGCATTGACTCACTTACGTTTCACATATAAAAATGAAGACGGTATAGACACCACCCAAAGAGCTATTTTAATCCTCGACTTAGTTAAACCACATTACAACTACAAAAAACTAATCGAAGAGATTCATACCTATGCAGATGGAACAGCTGAAGAGATTGCATTTAAGACAGCCTTAGAAAATTCAAGAAAATCAACAAACGAAATAACAAACCCTATAGAAAAAAATAAAATACTCTCAAGGAGAACAAGCTCATGAATGAAAATAATAAAGAAAAGAAAAGTGTTGGTAGACCAAGAACGGATGATCCTAAAATGAAGTTAGATAGTATCAGGTTAAAAACCTCTACCATTATAAACATAGAAGTAATTGCTGAACAGCTTACTATATCTAAAAGTCTTTTAGTACAAACAATTTTAGAAAATGAAATGGAGAAATATAAAAAAATTTTAAAATTATAATTTTTGTCCCCTTTTAAACTATCCCCTTTTTTTGAAATAATACACCAAGAATAAAAAATATACCTAGTGAAGTAATAGAGGTTATTGCAAATGATTAATATAGCAAGCTTACCAAAACCTGATGTAATGCAAGTTTTAGACTATGAAGAGATTTTACAGCAAAACATAACAGACTTTAAAGCTTTACTACCAGAGTGGATACCACTTGAGAGTGATGCGTATAAACTTATGCTAGAAGCTTTTGCATACAGAGAGTTACACTTAAGAGCTGAGTTTAACAACTTAGCGAGTGCTTTTTTCTTATCAACTTCAACTAAAAATG